>JACRGQ010000022.1 GCA_016217735.1 Nitrospinota bacterium | reverse complement strand
GAACGGATAATTTCCTGTTGAACGGCTATCTTCATTATTTCAGCGTCCTTGATTTCCAGTTTTCTCATGGCTTGCCCCCTTTTGGTGCAGGATAAACCATTTTGCAGTTATGCGCAATTACTTATGTCGCTATGTATAATTGGACATTTTTTTAAAACCAGCCCCTACCGCTTTTTCCCGCCTTTCACCGGAACAAAGCACTTGGGGCCGATATCTTTCCCCTGATGCATCTTCATGGACCGGTTTTTCCGGTAGGTGAGATGGATGGGACATCCTTGACAGGTGCGGGCGTCCGCCTCGCCCGGCCCTTTGATCGCTTCCCAGCATTTTTGCCGGTAGTTGCCGTAGGCGGGGCACGCAGGCTGGTTGCACTGCTTGATCTCCCAGCAGGGGGCCATCATGTAGAGCAGCTTGAGGCCGTTGATGGTCATTCCCGCCTCGTCGAGATAAAACTTGATGTTCTTGATGAACTGGATGTCGTTGTTGGAATAGCGCCGCTGGCCGCCCACCCGCGCCGGTTTTATGAATCCCGCCTTCTCGTATTCGCGCAGCATGCGCGGAGTCGTATCGGTGAGGGTGGCCGCCACCGCCATGGCGTAAAGCGGCTTGGCGCTGTCAATATCGATTGCCATGCCAATAATGATAACGTAAAAAAGCGGCAGTGTCTTATTTTCACGGCAGGACACGCTCTCCAGCGTGTCCTATTTGTAATCATACCGGGCTTGACTTGGGAGCGGCGGAATAATCATGCGGTGGCGGGCCTATATCCCCGAATTAAGGAAGAGTATTGCGTCGGTACAACAGGTTTAAGGAGCCGCAGAAGATAATTCAATCTGCGGCGGAAATAGCCTATAGGCCACAACCTGTTGTTGGCCTGTAAGGGCCAAGAGGGCTTACCCCCTTCGGGGGCAACCAAGGTTTTAACCTTGTATCAAGCCGCCCCCAAATTACCCAATGGGTGTGAAAACCATGCCGGACCGAAAAGCGGCATTGATACCGTCAATCATGGTTAGAAGCCGTTTCTTCACGCATGGTGACTCCTTTTAACCGGAGAACGGCGGCGGACGACCGCAACGCCGATGAAGTAGGCGATCATCCAGCCCTGAAGTGATGAATAATCCCACACATTTCGGCCATTTTTCCGCTATAAATCACGGAAAATACCCCAAAAAGGGGTATTGACTTTGCAGGGGGGGGTATAAAATGCATTTGGATAATTTGATTCAAATTAGGGAGGGAAAAATGAGTTCAAAGATTGATTTTGATGCCATTCTATCCGGAGTTGAGGGTAAACAACTTATCGAAAGTGGAAAGCCCGCGCGTTGCGAAATATGCTGGCATGTCTTCGAAAGAATATCGCTTACCTATCGCTATTGTCACCAATGCAAAGCGGGCATTTGTGACGGGACACACGGCAACTATGAAAATGGCAGGTGGCTCTGCCTTGCTTGCAATCCAAAGGCGGGGAAGAAGGGGAACTAAGCGCGGCGATGTAAAAACTTTTTTCAGAATTAGGACGAAATTATGAAAATATGGCGTTCGTTGTTCACCTTGATAATGGTTTTCAGCCTTTCCGCAAATTCTTTTGCGGCGGAAAAGGCAAAGAAAAAAACGATTCAAAGCGGCCAAGCCTCTTCTGCGGCAACGAAAGAAAACAGCCAACTTTTGGACGAAATTTCATCGAAAAGCGGTGGATATTCTGGCGCAGCCCTTGACTTGAATGCATCAAAGCTACCCCGGCGTTATGCCGGTAATGATTTCGTAAAAGTTTATCGAGCCTGTAAAAATAATGCCAGCCGGTTTGTAAAAACCGGATTTGAAAATAATCAGCAATTTGAAAAGCGCAGGGAAAGTCTGCTTGCTTCGCCGTTGTTAGGGAAACTTATGTACGGTGATAAATTGGCTTTTTCAAAAAAATTTATGGATGGCGATTATACCGCATCCCTTATTATTGACAATTTTACCGCGCGAAATGCGAATGAGAAATCCTTGTACGACCGAATGAAGGCCGGACTACAAGAAGTAGAAAACAGAACGGCGCTTACATATGATGCTGAAGAGGAAACTGTAAAAATAACTTTTGGCGTTCCAATCCTGCTCGATAGCATAAAAAAATCTTCGTACAAGGGAACGAATGCATATGGGGCAACCGTACATGTGCAAAAGGTTGAAGGCGCAATTAATTTTATAAAATGCCTGCCGGAAAGCTGCGCGGAATTATCGCTTACGACGAAAATGCCAGGCGAAACAGCTCAACGTCTAAGCCAAAGTGGCAGGATTTTAATAATTGGGAAAGTTAAAGAGCCCTTTTTTGAAGCGGCCCCAATGCCCCTCTCTATTGAACCAACATTTGAAAGCCCTCTTGAAGTTTCAATAACGCTTGAAGGCTTGATGTTTGATGTTTTTGAAATATGGCTTTACGATTTTGAAACAGGGGAAATTTTTGTTAAGCATAAGGTTGAAAATTCCGAGATGCAGGGGGATTCCGATTCTTCCACTATTTCTGGGCAGTCTGACACCGATTAGCCTGATACGGGAAGGGCAGCTAAAACATATTCATGGGAGATTGTTGTGAGCGAAGAGATACGAACAAAGGCCGCTGATGAGAAATTTTGTGAAACCTGCGGTGCGGCAATTAAGATTGCCGCTGAAATCTGCCCAAAGTGCGGTGTCCGTCAAAAGAATGCACCGCAAGCAGAGGATGCGGGCAAAAAAGCGCTAGAACAAGCGATCCCAGGTTATTCACTTCTCAAACCTTATTATCAGGTTGAGTTCAAAAAAATATTTGAATCGAAAGGTGTTTATACAGGTAAATGGAATTGGGCTTCTTGCTTTGGTTTCTGGGGTTGGGCGCTCTGGAAGGGATTATGGCTTAATGGCATTATCTGGCTTGTGGTAGTGGTTGCTTCAGGTGGCGCATTGACTCTGATCGCGGGAATTTATTATGGAATACGAGGCAACCAACTGTATTACAAATTGCTTACAACTAATAAGCAACCGTGGATTTGATTGTGTTGCCCTAACTTGGAGGCAGTCCACATCTGCATCGTTAAAATTGTAAATAAATAGCAGCGCTGGGAAGTTCTGGGTAACCTTATTCAGCTTTCAAACGCTATGAAGTTTGGAGAGAAAAAATGAAAAGCATACTTAAAGCGCGTGTTGCGGTGTTCTTGGCGATTTGTGTATTCGCAATTTCTGATAGTGCTTCGGCCTTTGATTTGTTCAAGAAAAAGGCCCCTAAATGCGGCGATGAAGAGGTAAAAAAGACTGTAATCGGAATAATAAAGAAAAACCCGGATGGTTTCATCTTTTATAAAAAAGGGGAAGTCCGCCTGGACTTTATAAGAGCGACGGGATTTGATAAAGAAATTGGAAGTTATCAATGCTCGGCAAGAGTAAAAGGGAAAGATGCCGAAGTGGATATTGTTTATGAAGTATCGATTAATGAAGAAGAAGAGGAAGAAGGCGGGTACATAGTTGAGGTGCGTGAGGCAGAATAGTGCCGCAACGGCGGGCTATTTTTTCTGGCGGGCCGCTTCGCCGATGAAGTAGCCGACCATCCGGTCCTGCACGTCCGGATGAATCAGGATGTAGCGGGTGATGCAGCGGAATACCTGTTTTCCCTTCAGTTCGTCCGGCAGGTTGCGGACAACCTCGGCGACCGCCTGCACCGGCTCTTTGTCATACGGCATGGTTATCTCGATATAGAGGAAAAATCCCGCCGGGATATCCTTGGCTATCTTGAAGGCGCAGCCGCCGCCTGAAAAATCGACCCCCACCCCGTTGGCAAGCGGGGAAAGCTGATACCGCCCGTCCTCCTGGCGCACCGCCACGCGGTAGCGGATCATCAGCGGCATCTCGACGCGGAAATCCGCGCGTTTGCCGGCCACTTTGGGGCCGGAGCCGGGCGCGGCGCTCATTTTTTCTCCGAAGTCATGATGATAATCTCAACGCGGCGGTTCTTGGGGCGGTTTTCGGGGGTGACGGGAAAGCGCGGTTTGAATTCGCCGTAGCCCGACACGATGAACCGCTTCGGGTCGATCTTCTTTTCCTGGACGAAATACTTCACCACCACCGCCGCGCGCGCGGTGGAAAGCTCCCAGTTGCTGGGGAACTGCGCGGTGCTGGTCGGCACGTCGTCGGTGTGGCCCTCCACCAGCACGGTGTTCGGCACGCCGCGAAGAATGTCGGACACTTTATCCAGGAACAGCCGCGTATCGGGCAACAGTTCGGCGGTGCCGGAGGGGAAGAAAAAATCGCCGCGCGAGAAGAGCACCACGCCGCGTGAATCGGAGGTGAGGTCGATATCGTTGACGAGGTTGTTGTCCGAGATAAGCGACTTCATATGCTTTTTAACGAAGGCCTCCGGGTCTTCGGCGCCGGTGACCGCCTTTTTGGCCCCCCCTTTTGCGCCGCCGTAGCCCTTCATCATGTCGGAGAGCTTTTTCTGGTCCGGCACGGAAATGGCGAACAGCATCACGAAGAAGGTGAGCAGCAGCGTCAAGAGGTCGCTGAGCGAGAAAAGCCAGCGCGCCTCGTCCATCGCCTCGGCGGAAGCTTCCTCCTGGATGCTGGCGAGAACCGATGGCCGTATCTTCGGCTTGCCCGCGTGGGAGCGGGGCTGCTGTTCCTGTTCCATGCGCTATCCTTTACTGCGGCGCGGCCGTCCGCTGACGCCTGAGGTACTCATCGTATACTTTCACCCGCTGCTGCGGCGAGAGGTACGAGTTGAGCTTCCGCTCTATAATGCGGGGGTTCACCCCGGACTGCAGCATCAATACCCCCTCGATGATGACCTGGGTGTTGAGATGCTCCTCATCCGTCTTTACATGCAGTTTTTCAGCAATCGGCGCAAAGAAAAGGTTCGACAAAAGCACGCCGTAGAATGTGGTCATAAGGGCCACCGCCATGCCGCGGGCGAGAACCTCGGTGGCGTTCGTTCCGGCGGCGGTCGCATCCGCCAGCCCCAACAGCATCTGCACGAGGCCGATGACCGTTCCCATCAGCCCGAAAGCGGGAGCCAGCTTGCTGGCGGTGCGGAAAATGTGCTCCCCCTTGCGGTGACGCACCTGTACGAAATCCAACTCGGTTTCCAGCACGTCGCGGATGAGATGGCCGGGATGGCCGTCGATCACCATCTCGAGTCCCTGCTTGATGTAGCGGTTTTCAATCCGCTTCATGTCCTCTTCAAGGGAGAGGAGCGACTGCTGCCGCGCCTTGAACGAGAGGCGGACGAAAAGGGCGATGATCCCCCCCGGCCCCGCGTCGTCCGCCAGGAAAATCTGGCGCAGAACGCCGAAAACTCGCATGATCTGCGGCAGCGGAAAGCAAATGAACATCGCCGCCGAGGTGCCGCCCACCACGATCATGAACGCCGGAAGATCCCAAAAGTTTTCAATCCCCGCGCCCATGTTCATGGCGAAGAGCACCAGCCCGACGCCGGTTATGATCGCAATTAATGTACTCACATGCCTCCCATTATTTCACCGCTTAAATATACCCCATCGCAATCTCCGCGTACTTCTGGTCGCCGGAGGCGGGCTTATAATAAAATGTCACCCGTTCCTGTTCGCGGTCCAGCCGCAGCACCGCGTCGGCGATCTTGATGGCGGTGCCGGGATGGGCGATCTTCGCCACCGTGACTTTCGCCTTGCCGAAAAATCCGCCGCTGTCCGCGGCGCCGGCCAGTTCCTTCCGCTCCTGCTCCAGCCGCTGTTGCAGCCGCATGTGCGACATGATGGAAGCGCCAAACTTGTGCAGTTCCTCTTTCTTTTCGTCATCCAGGGACGCCCCCTGCTGGCGCATCGTCTCGGCGGCGTTGAACAGCGAGGTCGCCTGGTCGGCTTCGTCAAAGCGCGCAAGCCCCCCCAACTGTTTCGCGAAATGGCGCGCCGCCCCAGCCGCCGTGACAACCTCGCGCTCCAGTTTCTGCACCTCGTTATTCACCGCCTCAATGCGCACCAGTTGGAAAGGGTTGCCCCCCACTTCGATTTCCGTGACCACCGCCGCTTCGGAGCCGATGCGGTTCACCTCCACCCCTTCGCGCGCCATCACCTTTCCCCCCACCAGAAAGCCGTTGCCGCGCACCACCAGCTTTTTGCCGCAGAGACTGGCGGCGTTCATGATGCTGCCATCAACCACAATATTCCCCTGCGCCTCCAGCGTTCCCTGCTGCACAAACTGGCAGTAGAGGTCCTTGCCGGCGGAAAGTTTTCCTTTTTCGCCGCCGGTAAAACCCCCTTTGGCCACGATACTGCCGGCCGCCGTGATGGACGAATCTTCAATAAGACCGCGCACCTCCACGTCGCCGCCGGAAAGGATGGTCACCCCCTGGCTGATGGAACCGATCACCAGCACCGAAGCGGGGGTTTCCACCCCGCCGGTACGGTTGTTGAGGTCGCGGCTCACTTCGTAGACGCCGCTTACCTTAAGCTTTTTTTCCGTGGCGGTGACAAAGCCTTTTTTCGCGGCCGCCAGCACCGGGTACTCCCCTTGCGACACGGTCATCCCCTCGCCGGCCACCTCGCGGGCCGTAACCCCCGCGGGCAGATGCCATTTCACGGTTGAGAGGTGCTGACCCGGGATTTCTTTCCCCTCCGCAACGTAAATGGCTATCGGCTGCTGCGCCTCGACCGCTATCGGCGCGGAGATGATGGCGCTCAATGGATCGGTGGGTCCGGCCGCCCTAATGAGATCCGGCGGCAGCGTGAATACCAGAATATTCGGCATCTGTTAAATCCCTTGTCCTCTCTAACCCCTTAAAATGGCGTACTTAATCTTATCGGCAGCCCGCGCCATTCCTCCAGTCCGGTGTAATGATTTTTTATGGGGCTGTTACGATCCGATATTTTATATGAAAAAAGCTTGATTTCAAAGCATTTGGGTACGCGCGCAAAACGCCTTGTTTAGAACCGGCGGAGAACGATCCGGCACAATAACGCCGGACGGGGCCTGGGCTGGTCCGCGGGGTTGACCGGCTCCTTATTGCAACAGCGCTTCGGAAAAAAGGGCGGGATCGAAAGGCTGGAGGTCTTCGACCGATTCACCCACACCGATGTAGCGGACCGGTATCTTCGTTTCGTTCACAATGCCGATCACGGCCCCCCCCTTCGAGGTGCCGTCCAGCTTGGTGATGACGATGCCAGTGAGCGGTACGCTCTGGTTGAACTCCTTCACCTGGTTGATGGCGTTCTGCCCGGTGGCGCCATCCACCACCAACAGCGTTTCATGCGGCGCGCCGGGAAGCTCGCGGCCGATGACGCGGCGGATTTTCTTCATCTCTTCCATCAGGTTATTGCGGGTGTGCAGCCGGCCGGCGGTATCGATGATAATGATGTCCGCGCCGCGCGCGATGCCGGCCTTCATGGCGTCGAACGCCACCGCGGACGGATCGCCGCCCGCCTCGTGGCGCACCAGTTCCGCCCCGGTACGCTTGCCCCATTCGGCCAGTTGCTCGATGGCGGCGGCGCGGAAGGTGTCCCCCGCCGCCAGCAGCACGCGTTTCCCGCCGGCGGCGAAGAGGGCGGCCAGTTTGCCGATGGTGGTGGTTTTTCCCGCGCCGTTCACGCCGATCATCAGGATCACATGGGGCTTGGCCCCGGACGTCCCGATGGGCGGCACGGTCATCATCGTCTGTATCCGCCGGGCCAGAAAGGGGCGTACCCCTTCGACAGAGGTCAGTTCCTTGTTTTTCACCGCCGCTTTCAGTTGGTTTATGAGTTCCATCGTGGTGGGCATCCCGGTATCGGCGGCGATGAGGGCGTATTCCAGCTCTTCCAGCAACGCATCGTCAAGATGCATCCGGCCGGTGACGGCGGCGATTTTCCCCACGAGCGCGTCATGGGTTTTCGCCAGCCCCTTTCTGAGCCGCGTGAATAAACCTTCTTTTGCGTCAGCCATGATTCGTACAGTGTAGCCGCAAGCGGGCCGGGGATGAAAGGGGCATGGCGCTTTTTTTCCGCGCCGCTATTCTTCACGGCGGGGGGGATACTCTGTGTTAAGATAACCGAAATTTATGGCTGACGCTAAAAGGGGGTATTAGAGGTGCGGCGTTCGCTCAATTGGATGCCGGCGGCGGTGGCCGCCGCGATGTGTCTGCTGCCGTCACACGGCGCGCACGGGGAAAACCTTTCAATATCCGGCGCGCAGTCAAGCCCTCCCGTCACCCTGCAACAGGCCGCGCCGCTTCCCGCCCCGCCCCCGGGCGCGCCGGCCGGCATTCCGCGCCAGCAGATCGACCGGCAAAGCGGCGCCGCCGTCACTCCCGCCGCCGATGCGCGGCGGCAAGGGGAAAACGGGCAATCCATGGCGCTCAACTTCGAGTCGGCCCCGATACGCGAAGTGATCAAAAACATATGCGAGCTGCTCAACATGAATTACATCATCGAGCAGGACATCAAGGGATTCGTCACCATCCGGACGCTCAACAAAATACCGGTGGCCGGCGCAATCGACCTTTTGGACCAACTGCTGATCCTCAACGGCATCACCCGCGTGAAGATCGGCAACTACTGGCGCTTCCTCCCCGCGGCCGCGGCCATCAAGGAGCCGTTGCAGGTCTACAAGGATCCCGCCCCCAACGAATTCGCCGCGCGCGACCGCTACGCCATCCAGATACTCACCTTCAATTATGTGGGAGCCGACCAGATACTTGAACTCATCAAGCCGTTCCTCTCCAAGGAGGCGTCCGCCACGGTGCTCCAGCGCCAAAACATGCTGCTGGTGGTCGAACGCGGCACCAAACTGCCGGAGATCGAAAGCCTTTCCCGCGCCATCGACGTCGATTCGCTGGACACCATGCAGGTGAAGCTCTTCGACCTGAAAAACGCCGGCGCCGGCGAGGTGGCGCAGGAGCTGACCGCCGTCTACGCCACCATGGGCTACGTGAAACCGCCCCCCGCGCAGGGAATCGTCTTCCTGCCGCTTGACCGGCTCAACAGCATCCTGATGGTCAATCCCTTCCCCAACCTCTACCCCGGCATCAAGGAATGGCTGGACAAGCTCGACACCGGCTCCATCGGCAGCGCCGAAGTGACCACCCACATCTATCATGTGCAGCACGGCGACGCGGAGAACCTGGCCGGCATTTTGCGCCAGCTTTATGTGGACGACAAAAAACAAAAAGCGAACGCGCAAGCGGCGGCCGGCCCGGCCATGGTGGAAGGCCCGGTATTGATCCTGCACCACCCGGACACCAATTCCATCATCATCCGCACGGCCGAGCGCAATTTCCAGATCATCGGGGAGACGCTGAAGCGGCTTGACCAGATGCCGCAGCAGGTGCTGATCGAAGTGCTCATCGCCGAAATCCAGCTTTCCGACAACCTGGAATTCGGCCTCGAATGGGCCATGGCGTCCTCCGGCGGCGGCAGCGAAAGCTCTGTCGCCAACAACCTGGGGGGCCTCTCCCCCTCCGGCGCCACCAACGTGGCGGCGAACCTGGGAAACACCGCCTTCAACCCGGTGGGGAGCGCGCAGGGCCTCTCGGTCTTCGCCCGCAACAGCACCAACGTGATGGGGTTGCTCCACACGCTGGCCACCCAATCGAAGCTCGACATCAAGGCAAGCCCGATCCTGATGACCTCCAACAACAAGGCCGCCTCCATCGACATCACCAACGAAGTGCCGATCTCCACCATCACCACCACGCAGACCGGCGCCACCGCCCAGAACATCCAGTACCGCTCGGTCGGCATCCGGCTTTCCGTCACCCCGAAGATCAACGAACAAAGCTTCGTTTCGCTCATCGTGGATCAGGAAATCAGCCAGATCGACGACGGGCGCAAGGCGGAATTCAAGGCGCTGGGAATATCCGCCATGCCGTTGCTGCGCCGTCAGGCCAAAAGCAGCATCGTGGTGAAGAACCGCGAAACGCTCATCCTGGGCGGCATGATCAGCGAGCAGAAAGGGGGGGGCAAATCAGGCATCCCGTGGCTTTCCGATATCCCGTTCCTCGGCTGGCTCTTCGGCACCAACAGCAAAACCTCCTCCAAAACCGAACTGCTGATCCTGCTGACCCCGCATGTGATCGGCTCGGAAGAAGAAGCGCGGGCGATCACCGAACGTTACAAGGAACAGATCAAGGATTTGCAGTTGAGCGCGAAAAACACCAAGGCCGAAGCCCCCGCCCCGGAAGCTCCCCTCGCCCCCGGCGAAAAGGTGCTGGCAAAATAATTTCCGGCATCGGCCTTCCAAACCCGCACAGCCCGCTTTATTCACCGAATAAAGCGGGAAAACCGTCTAGCTTTTGAAAAGGCGCGGCGGCGAAGGGAGGCGCGGAATTAATTTTCGATCCGCGCCGGGTATCCCCTTTAAGGGGAAAACATTTTTTGAGGGAAACATACTGACAGTATGTTGACCGGGAAAAATGCAAGCCAACGCGATAATTTTCAAAAGATCGGCGGTTTCCGGATTATGAACGGCAACGCTGTGAATAATCCGGGATAGCGG
>JACRGQ010000021.1 GCA_016217735.1 Nitrospinota bacterium | reverse complement strand
GTCTTCGCATTGCTTCTTGGAGACCTCCAGAACCACGGGATAATCGTCGGACCGCTCGCCGTCTTTGACTTTGGACTTGGCCAGAAACACGGGATTTCCGCCGAGGATGATGTCCGTTCCACGGCCGGCCATGTTGGTGGCGATGGTCACCCACGCTTTGCGCCCCGCCTGCGCCACGATCTCGGCTTCGCGCTCGTGCTGCTTGGCGTTGAGCACGTTATGTTTGACCGCTTTGCGTTTGAGCATGGCGGAGAGTCTTTCCGATTTTTCGATGGATATGGTGCCGACGAGCACCGGCTGCCCCTTCGCGTTGGTGGCCACGATGTCATCGATGATGGCGTCGTATTTTTCCTCCGCCGTGCGGTAGATGAGGTCCGCCTGGTCCAGGCGGATCATCGGGCGGTTGGGCGGGATGCAGATGACTTCCAGCTTGTAGATATTGTCGAACTCGGCCGCTTCGGTGTCGGCGGTGCCGGTCATGCCGGCCAGCTTGGTGTAGAGGCGGAAGTAGTTCTGGAAGGTGATGGTGGCCAGCGTCTGGTTTTCGTTTTCGATCTTCACCCCTTCCTTGGCCTCCAGCGCCTGGTGCAGCCCGTCGCTGTAGCGGCGGCCCGGCATCAGGCGGCCGGTGAACTCGTCCACGATGAGCACTTCGTCGTCCTTCACCACATAGTCGACGTCGCGGTGGAAGATGATGTGGGCCTTCATCGCCTGGTTGAGGTGGTGCAGTATCTCCACGTTGCGCGGATCGTATAGATTGTCCACCCCCAGCGCCTCTTCGGCGGCGGCCACCCCCGCTTCGGTAAGCATGACGGAGCGGGCCTTTTCGTCGTGGGTGTAGTAGACGTCCTTTTTCAGCAGTGCCGGGGTTATCCTGTTCACGGCGGCGTACTTGTCGGTGCTCTCCTCGGCGGGGCCGGAGATGATGAGCGGCGTGCGCGCTTCGTCGATGAGGATGGAGTCCACTTCGTCAACGAGGGCGAAATGGAGGTCGCGCTGCACGCACTGGGATGCGCTGAACTTCATGTTATCGCGCAGGTAGTCAAAGCCGAATTCGTTGTTGGTGCCGTAGGTGATGTCGCTGTTATAGGCCTGCTGGCGCTGTTCGTCGTTCAGGCCGTGCTGGATGACCCCCACGTTCATGCCGAGGAAGTTGTAGAGTTTTCCCATCCATTCGGAGTCGCGGCGGGCCAGGTAGTCGTTCACCGTGACAAGGTGCGCCCCTTTGCCGGGGAGCGCGTTGAGGTAGATCGGCAGTGTGGCGACCAGGGTCTTTCCTTCGCCGGTCTTCATTTCGGATATCTTCCCCTCGTGCAGCACGATGCCGCCGATGAGCTGCGTGTCGAAGTGGCGCATGTTCAGCGTCCGCCTCCCCGCCTCGCGCACCACGGCGAATGCTTCGGGAAGAAGCTGGTCGACCGTTTCGCCGTTCGCCAGCCGCTGGCGGAATTCGGCGGTCTTCCCGCGCAATCCCTCGTCGGAAAGCGCCCGCATGCCGTCTTCCAGCGCGTTGATCTGAACGACGGCCGCGCGGATGCGGGCGATCTCGCGGTCGTTGCGGCTGCCGAATATTTTCTTTACCAAGGTTCCAAACATGGCGGCTATTATATATGCACAGTCTTTGCGTTTGGAAAGAAATTATGCCGAAAAAAACGATACAAACAATAAAAGCGCGGATTTTCAAGGACGCGCGGGGGATTGTGGTATTCCCGGCGGCGGCGGTGGCGCGCCGGCTCCAGGCGGGAAACCTCAAGGATTTCCACATCGCCACACTGAAGCCGGGGGCGGTGCGGGGGAACCACGTCCACCCGCACCATGACGAGTATCTCATCTGCATCGGGGATGGCGGCGCGGTGGTCATCCGCCACAACGGCCGGAATAAAACGCTCCGCCCGCGCAATGCCACCGTCAATATCCCCAAGGGAGTGCCGCACGCGGTGATAAACCGCGGCACGGGCGATCTCACGGTCGTCTGCTTTTACGGCCCGTCCCCCCGGCGGCTGACCCGGACGCGGGAAGAGGTGATCTGATGCAGGCGCTTCGGGCGATTCACCTGGAGGAGATCATCGACGCCGTCCGGGAATACCAGCCGGACGGCGATGTCGACAAAATACTGGGGGCCTATGCGTTTGCCTCGGCGGCGCACAAGGGGCAGGTGCGCCTCTCCGGCGAACCGTACATGAACCACCCGATGCAGGTGGCGCTCATTCTCACCAAAATGAAGATGGATACCGCTTCGGTCGCCGCCGGGCTGATGCACGACACGCTGGAGGACACCGAAGCCGACCCCGTCCGCATCCGCGCCCTCTTCGGCGAGGAGGTGTTGCGGCTGGTGGAGGGGCTGACCAAGCTGAGCCGCCTCACCTTCGCCAGCCGGGAGGAATCGCAGGCCGAGAACGTGCGCAAGATGATACTGGCCATGAGCACCGACCTGCGCGTGGTTCTCATCAAGCTGGCCGACCGCCTCCACAATATGCGGACGCTCGATTACATTCCCCCGCAGAAGCAGAAGTTCATCTCGCAGGAGACGATGGACATCTACGCTCCGCTGGCCAGCCGCCTCGGGTTGCACTGGATCAAGGTGGAACTGGAGAATATCGCTTTCAAGTACCTGATGCCGTTCGAGTACAAGCGGATCGACGGCCTGATGAAAGAGCGGCAGGAGGAGCTGGACAAGTTCATCAACAGCCTTTGCGCCCAGACGCGCGAGCTGATGCTGAAGGAAAAAATCATGGGGCAGGTGTCGTGGCGTTTCAAGCATTTTTACGGCATCTACCGCAAGATGACCGAGCAGGCGCTCGACTTCGACCAGATATACGATCTCATCGGCGTACGGATCATCACCAACAGCCTGCTCGACTGTTACAAGGTGCTGGGGCTTGTCCATTCGAAGTGGAAGCCGATCCCCGGCAAGTTCAAGGATTACATTGCGTTGCCGAAGGAGAATATGTATCAAAGCATCCACACCACGGTGCTCACGCACACCGGGCGGCGGGTGGAGTTCCAGATACGCACCATGCAAATGCACCGCAACAGCGAAGACGGCGTGGCGGCCCACTTCCGCTACAAGGAGGGGAAACGCCCCCCCGCCAAGGACGACGAGAATTTCATCTGGGTGAAGCGGCTGCTGGAACTGGGCCTCAGCGTGGACAACTCGGAGGAGTTCATCGACAACCTCAAGATGGATCTCTTCCCGAACGAGGTTTACGTTTTCACGCCGAAGCAGGAGGTGAAAGCCTTCCCCGCCGGGGCCACCCCGATAGACTTTGCCTACGCCATCCACACCCATGTGGGAAACCACTTCCTCGGGGCGCTGGTGAACGGCAAGCCGGTTCCGCCCGACTATCCGCTGCGCAACGGCGACGTGGTGGAGGTGCTCACCTCGAATGAGCAGCACCCGGTGCGCGATTGGCTCAAGATCGCCGTTACCTCCCACGGCCGCGCGAAGATAAAGGCGTATATCCGCGGCGCGCAAAAGGTGGAATCGTTGCGGCTGGGGAGCGAGATCGTGGAGAACGAATTGCGGCGTCACGGGCTGGACCCGGCGGCGTATTGGACGAAAGATGCGATGGAGGCCGCCGCGCTGGCGCTCGGCTTCAAAAACGCCGAGGTGATGCTCGACCGGGTGGGGGTCTCGTCCCTTTCGGCCTACACCGTGCTGCACAAGCTGCTTCCCCCCGAAAAGTGGCGCGCGGTGGAGGAGCGCCGCAAAAACTACATCGCCAGCGTGACCGAAAACCTGGGGGTGCGCGTGGGCGACATCCACGACATGCTGATCCGCTTCGCCGGCTGCTGCAACCCGGTGCCGGGGGATCCGATATTGGGTTACATTTCCGCCGGGCATGGGTTGGTGATCCACGCCAAAAGCTGCCCTTCGCTTAAATCGCTGGAAGCCGATCCCGAACGGCTGCTGGAGGCCCGTTGGGAGACCGCCGCGAAAAAACAGATGCGGCCGGTTCGCATCCTCATCAAGAGCCTCAACCGCCCCGGCATATTGGCGCGGGTTTCCGCCGCCATCGCCGAGTGCGAGGCGAACATCGCTTCCGCCGCCGTGACCGCCAGCAACCCGATGGAAGGGGATCTGGATCTCACGGTGGAAATAGAAGACCTCAACCACCTGCAACGAATACTGGGGGCGGTGCGGAAATTGGATGGCATCCGGAGCGTTGAACGGATCATGGATGCCCGCCGCGCCGAAAAACGCTAACCCCTCCGCCTTGATTTTGGGTGGAGCGGACGCTTGCCTGGCATCGGTACCGGCAACCGATCGGGTTTTGCCCGCCACGGCAACGACACGCGGGAATGCATGTACCGCCCGGATTCCCGCTTCCAAAACAGGTTCAGCGTGGCAAAAAGCGTACTGTCCGGATATTTGGGCAGTATGCTAAACAGCTAAAACATCTTGACTTGCGGCCGTTTTCAAAATATAAACCTGAAGGTAATGCATGATGAACTGAACTCGTACTGCGGCGATGGTGTCCGAATGGAGGGGAAGCTCCTCTTCAAGGGGGCTCTCCGGTTTGAGGGGTACTTCAAGGGAGCCATTGAAACGCCGGATACGCTTATCGTCGGCCCTAGCGGGAAGATCAACGCAAAGGTGGATGTCGGTTCGCTTTTTAACATGGGCGAGATCAATGGCGATATCCGCGGCTTCACGCGGATATCCATTCTCGCCGGCAGCAAGCTGACCGGCAATATCGACACCCCCGCTTTCATTTCGGAAGAAGGCGCGCTTTTCCGCGGCATGTGTACCATGCCTGAATCGCTCCCCGCCGGGTTTTTCGAGCCCAAGGAATCCAAGCTGAAAAAAACGCTCAACACCACGCTGCAGACATTTTGGGCCAGCACCGGTTTTGGCCAGCCGCGCTCCGCGGACGGTGAAAAAGAGGCTGACGCCGCGCCAAGCTCCGGTAAAAAGAAGGTAATTGCGGTGGCCGCCGCCGTGGTGCTGGCGTTGGTGATTCCATCGGCATGGTTTGTCATCAGGGCCAAGGACAAAATGGGAACCAGCATGGCTTCCCGCTACGTCTATGAAACTTTCGCCGGCAGCGACGCGCAGAAGCTGCTGACGCTGGGAGACGCCTATTTCGAGGAAGGGCACTGGCGGCGCGCCTCGGCCGTGTATGAACGGGTGAAAGAGCTTGCCCCGCTCGAACCGGAAATGGTGAAGCGGCTTGCCATGGCGCAGGAGAACGCCGGGGATGTCGACGCTTCCGCGGCCAACTACTTCGAATATCTGAGCGGACACCCCAAGGACGACAAGACCGTGGCGAAATTGAAGGAATGGTACGCCGCCGCGAAGGATACCGAAAAGCTGATCGCGCTCAATACCCTGCTGCTGGAAAAGCGGTCCGATATGGCCGAAACGGCGGCGAAGGAACTCTTCGCGCTCTATACCGATACCGGTAAAACCGAACAGGCGCTCGCCATTTACCGGGATAAAATCGCCCAGAGCCAGCGCAATTTCGACGATCTCATGACAATCGGCCGTCTGCAGAAAAAGCTGGGGCGGGTTAACGAGTCGATTGAAACCTTCACCGAAGCGGCGGGGAAGGCGAACGGCAACAAAGACGTGTACTACGAGCTGGCGTATGCCTGCCACAAGGCCGGCCTTGAGGATAAGTCGATGGAGTATTTCAATGTTTACGCCCGGCTCGACCCGGGGGGAACCGAGGCGGTCAACAATCAGGGATACATCAACCTCGCGCAGGGGAAAACCGACAAGGCGATGGAGATGTTCCAAACCGCGCTTCAGGGAAGCCCCAACAACATCCGGTCATTCCTGGGGCTGGCCATCACCTACAGCCGCCGGGGCGACGCGGGGAAGGCCGAGGACTTCTGCAAAAAAATCCTGGAGATCGACGCCGATTACGCTCCCGCGCTCAACCGCCTTGCCTGGCTCTATGCGCAGCAAAAACGGAAGCTTGACGATGCGCAGAAATATTCCATCGCCTCCATGCGCTACAATGAAAATGTGCCGGACTACATCGACACCCTTTCCGAAATCTACTTTCAGCGGCAGGATTACGATAAAGCGATCGGCCTGATCGAAAAGGCGATCAAGCTGCGGCCGGCCAACCCGTATTTCCACGCGCAACTCGAGAAATTCAGGGCCGCCCAAAAACAGTCCGGCGGCGTTAACTAACCCCTTTTGCGGGAGGCGCCCATGGACACACCAATAAAAATCAGCGGCATTTATTACGAACGGAAGATACTCCAGATGGGAACCGCCGGCACGCACAAGGTGTCGACCGACCATCATGACCTGCATTACTTCGCTAAAGACAACGCCAAAGGCGAAGTGGACATCTGCTATCTCAAGCCGGACGGCTCCCCCTCGCCCATAGTGGCCGAATCGATCACGCGGGAAGAATTCGCCGTCCGCTTCAAGGCTTGCGGCACGCACGAGTGCGATCTCCGCAAAAAGACCCCGGAAGAAAAGAAGGCGGCGGCAGTGGAAGAAAAAGTGCGGAAGGGGGAAGAGCACCTGGAAAAGAAGGAGTACAACTCCGCCACCTTCGAATTTGGCCAGGCGCTCAAGGTGGACGACAAACGTCTGGACGCCCATCTCGGGAAAGGGCAGGCCCACTTGGCGCTGGGCGAGGTGGACAAGGCAAAAGAGCATTTCGAGAAAATGGCTTCCATCGACACCCTCTACAGCGAGGATAACAAGCACACCCTGAACGATCTGGGGATAACGCTGCGCCGAAGCGGCATGTTCGAGGAAGCGATCCGCAATTACCGGAAGGCGGCGGCGATGGATCCCGCCGACGAGGCGCTCCACTTCAATATGGGCCGCGCCTACAAGGAGTGGGGGAAGACCGCCGAAGCGCGGGAGGCCTTGCAAAAGGCGCTGGCGATAAAACCGGATTTCAAGGAAGCGCTGGATCTTCTTAAGGCGCTGTAACGGCATCCGCCGTGTTTAACCGGCCGGAAAAAAAGGCCGTCCCGCGGGGAGACGGCCTGGTCAAGGCGAAAAGGGTCAGGTCAGCTTGAGGACTTTTTTCAGTTTCTCTTCCAGCGTACCGGCGGTGAAGGGCTTCACCACGTAGTCGTTAACTCCGGCCTGCGCGGCGGCAACCACGTTGTCCTTCAGCGCCTCGGCGGTGACCATGATCACCGGGAGGGTTTTGAGCGAATCTTCGGCGCGCATGGCCTTGAGCAGCTCGAGGCCGGTCATGTTCGGCATGTTCCAGTCCAGCAGCACCACGTCGTATTTGTTGGCTTTCAGCTTCGGCAACGCGGTGGACCCGTCGTCGGCTTCGTCCACGTTTTTAATGCCGAGTTGGCCCAGGATGTTTTTTTCTATTTTACGCATGGTCGCGAAATCGTCAATCACCAGCACCCGCATATTCGGATCAAGTTCTGCCATAACGCTCCCTCTTTATTATTCATGGTAAAACCGCATCGTGCAGTTACCCCAACTCGGCTAACTATACCGGAAAAGGGGGGGTAAATCAAAGCTTAAGGGGAAAAAGTGGGGTGAGTGACGGGGATTGCCCACATACGCGCTCGCATCACGCCCGCGCTTTGCGGGCCGCCTCGCTTCCTAATCAGGCATCCATGCCTGTTTGCGCTCCCTTATCGGTCGCGCCGGAAGCTCGCTTCAAGTCCCTGACGGAGCAGACGGGAATTTATGGGGTGAGTGACGGGGATTGAACCCGCGACCAATGGAGCCACAACCCATTGCTCTACCAGCTGAGCTACACTCACCATCCAAAAATGAAGAAACAAGTATAGCCAAAAACTGGACAATTGCAAGAAGGAGACGGCGTGCAACGGCAGTTTACGGGCATCTCCGGAACGCCCGCCGGCCGGGCCGCAATCCTCGGGAAAACTATATCGTCCGTAAATAAGAGATGATGGCTTCCAGTTCTTTCGGGTTGCATGCGCCGGTGGGGGGGCAGTTGTGCGCCGCCCTTTTCATCATTTCGCTTTGCGAATACTTTTTACCCACCCCCTTGAATCCCGGGGCGCTGGCTCCTTCGCCGTTTTTGCCGTGGCAGGAGTAGCAGCGGTATTTTTCCCCCTGGAAGAGCGATTTCCCCTCGGAACCATCCGCGGCATACGCGGCGGCGGCAAGACTCAAAACAAGCAACAACGCAAAGGTCTTCACGTTCCGGGTCATCGGCGTTCCTCCTGGATTTTTTTGGGGGCAATGAGCAGCACGTCGCATGGGGCGTGTTTCGCCACGCGTTTTGCCACGTCCGGCAGGAAGAGGTCGAACAGCCCTTCGTCGTGATGGTATCCCACGAGGATGAGGTCGGCATTGAGTCTCTTGGCCACCCTAACCACCGTATCGGCGGGATCGTCCCCCTCCTCGATCACCACCTCGCAGGAGATGCCGTTATCGGTGAACCACTTCACATATGCGGCGACGCTTTCCTTGAGCTGATTTTCGCGCGTCTCGTTGAGTTCCCGCAGCACTTCGGGGGGGAGCAGATTCACCTCGCCGTCGCCGACGGTTTCCATGGCGGAATAGACCGACATGAAGGTGAGGTGAACGCCCGGCACCAGCGAAAGAGTGGCGGCCGCCTTGCGCAACGCATCGGAGGAGAGCGCATACCACTCGTGCGCGGGGGGCGGCACGGCAACAAGAACATTTTTATATGTTGTTTTCATGATGACCCTATTATATCCAGTTTTTGGGATAGTGGCGGTCGGATGCGAGATTGTTGACCACCAATGCGACCATAAGCAGGACGAGCGCCCCCCCCAACACGGGGTAGAGCACAAACGTCCATCCCGCTTTTGTACTGACGCCGATAAGCGCGGTGGCTCCCCCCGGCGGGTGGAGCGTACGGGTTGCCAGCATCGCCACGATGGCGAGCGACACCGCCAGCGCGATGGAAAACTCGGTGTTCCCCAACATCTGATAAATGCCCACCGCGATGACGGCGCTGATGGCATGGCCGCCGACGAGGTTGCGCGGCTGCGACAGCGGCCCTTCGATGGCGGCGTAGATCAGGACGGCGGACGCGCCGAATGAGCCGATCATCATTGGCACCCCGGAGCGGTAAGTAATGGCCGCCACGGCGAAAATGCCGCAAAAGGCCCCCAGCCAGGACCAGAAAATGTAGCGGGTCTTTACGCGCGGGGGGGCATCGGCACCCTGTCCCCCGAATTTTTTCAGGTATTCCACGAACCCGCTTTGCTTCATCCCTGTTTCCCGTCAACAGTGCGTCACGCGCCGCCCGGCATGATTAATGTCATCCAGACGGTGGAGGCTACTTCTTCGGATTATCCTTCGGGGCGGCCGGCTTCTTGGCCTCCTCTCCCCCGTTGCGTTTCAGAAGGCCTTCAACCCGTTCCATGTCGGCACCGGCCACTCCAACGCCGTTTATCCAGAACGCCGGCGTGCCGGTCACCCCCAGCTTTTGCCCCCACTTCATATGCTCTTCCAAGACCGGGTTCGCCTTTTCCTCGCATCCCGCGGGGAGGTCGAAGTTCTTGTCCCATTTGCCGGCCATCGTTTCGCGGAAGGCCTCGACGGGGTTTTGGGCGCAGAGGATGTTGCGCGATTTTTTCGCGGCGTCGCGGTGCATCGGCAGCGGGAAGAAGAAAAGGTAAACCGTCACGTCCTGCCGGTTTTGCAGCCACGCATCCGCCTTGCGGCAGAAGGGGCAATCCGGGTCGCTGAATTCCACCACGGCATTGGGGCCGTTGCCGATTTTAACCGCTTTGTCCAGCGGGAGCGACTGCACCAGCAGCATCTGTATCTGGGTTTTCCGTTCCGCCGTCAGCGACTTTTTGTCGCGGACCATTTCGCCGAAAAACAGCGTCTTGGTTTTGAGATGGAAGTAAAATATCTGGCTGTTTATCACCACTTCGTACAGGCCGTCAATATCGGTTTTAGATACCGCGTCCAGCGGGGCGGCCGGGTTGATCTTGCGCAATTCTTCCATCACCTGTGCGGTGGCATCTTTGGCGGCCTGCGCCGCGCCGCCGAAACAGACCAGCGCCGCAACCGACGCCGCAATTATCATTCTTTTCACGCCCATGATTTCTCCTCGTACGCGGTTTTTACATCGAAGTTCCAACTATACCACAACAACCTCAACAACCCCCCGTGGCCCAATGTTGGGTAGTGTTGACATTTCATAATGCATAAAATAGAATAAAACAACTTTAAATAAAGGATGTTTATTGATCGGGCGCGCTTGTTGTTTTTCCGCCCATTACCGCTGAAAAGTTAAACTTGGGTATTTGAGGGGTTCCGATGAAAAAGCCGCTGACATTTATCGTTTGCATCCTTCTCGCCGCGGGGACGGCCCATGCCACGCCGTCAAAACTGATGCATATTCCTTCCACCGACGTGCAGCCGTATGGCACCTTCCATCTGGCCATTGAAAACAACACCACCATGTTCCGCCAGCGGGACATAGGCGGCCACGCCGAACCGGCGAACTTCGGCCTTTCAGCCGGTCTCCTCGATGCGGGCACCTTTCAGATTGAAGCGGGGGTCGATATGCGCGAACCGTACGATTACCCGCTCACCTTCCACGCAAAAGCGGCCACCACCGAAGAGGCCTTCGGCAAATGGGGGCCGATCCTCGCCATCGGCATTTATGACGCCGGCACCGACAAATTCAAAAACGACATCAACATCGTCTACGGCGAGGCATCCAAGACCGTCTCCTTCATCGGCCGTTTCAGCGTCGGCTACTTCTTCGGCAACTCGTACTTCCTCAAAAATCCGGCCGGCGACGCCGACAGCCACGGGCTGATGCTCGGTTTCGACCGCCGCATGCCCGAGGTCAACGAAAAGCTCTGGTTCGGCATCGACTATATGGGAACCCGCAGCTATTATGGCGCGGTCACCTTCGGCATCGGCTGGTCGTTCAGCGAAAAGGCGACGCTCGTCATCGGTTACATCCGCTATAACGAAGAAGCAATAGCCAAGGGGTGGCCTCCGGGCGATCCCGCCACCAATGCGCGCGCGGGGAACTTGATGACCTGGCAGGCGCATTTCGATTTCTGACGGTGAACCGCCAGCAGGAACCGCTTTTCCCCGCTCCCGGCGCCGGCAAGGCCGCCAGGCCGCGCGTGGAGATATTCGCCGACGGCAGTTGCCACGGCAATCCCGGCCCCGGCGGTTGGGGATCCATCGTCCGCATTGACGGCAAGGACACCGAACTTTCCGGCGGCAAGGCGGCCACCACCAACAACGAAATGGAGCTCACCGGCGCGCTGGAAGCGCTGAAGTCGCTCGCCACGCCGTGCGATGTGACCGTCACCACCGATTCGCAATACCTGGTGAAAGGGATGGGTGAGTGGATGAAGGGGTGGATACGCAACGGCTGGAAGACGGCCGGCAAACAGCCGGTGAAGAACCGCGAACTTTGGGAAGCGCTCAACGCGCAGGCCCAAAAGCACCGCATCCGCTGGGCTTGGGTGCGCGGACACGACGGCCACGCCGAGAACGAGCGGTGCAACACGCTCGCCAACAACGCCGCCGCCCATCAAAAACGCCGCATCTGACGCGGCGCGGCGGTCAGTCGGCGATGAACCTGCTTACGCGCGGGATGAAATCCGGCTCGGACAGCGGTTTGGTTATGAAATCGTCGGCCTTGTGCTCAAAGGCTTTTTGGCGAATATCAATATCGCCCATGTTGCTTCCCGTTATGATGATCACCGGTATATGGGAATGCTTCGCGCCGGTTTTCAGGTTATGAAGGAGGGCGAAGCCGTCCATCACCGGCATTTTAAGGTCGGTGATTATAAGGGCCGGCTCCCGCTCTTGAACGATCTCCAACGCTTCGGCGCCATTTTGGGCCGCCAATACTTCGGCGCCCATATTCTCCAGGTATGTGCGGAGGGCAAAAGTCGACACTTCATCGTCATCCGCAACCAGTACCAACGGCCTCATATCCGGCATTTCAACGGTAAACGTGGAACCTTCCCCTTTTTGGGATGTTACCCGTATCGTGCCGCCATGCGCTTTCATGATGTCCATGCTTATCGGAAGCCCGAAACCGGTTCCCTGTTCCCCGGCTGTCCCGGCGGTTGAGGTTTTGATCTCATACTTGAAGAGGTCGGGCAACAGCTTCTTGCTGATACCGGTTCCCGCGTCCTTGACCGCGAGCTGTTTGTTGTTCCCGCCGGGCAGGAATACGGTGACCATGCCGCCTTTGGCGGAGAATTTCACCGCGTTCATCACAAGGTTGTGGACCACCCTTTGGAAAAGAGCCTTATCCAGATAAAATCTGGCGTCGGCCGGCACTTCGTTTTTCAAGACGACACCTTTTGTTTCCGCCAGGTGGCGTAGGTCGTCTATGGCGATATCGCAGATGTCCCTAACGTTGCATATCCTCCTGCGCAACTGGATATTCCCGGTCTGCAGTTTGGCCGATTCAAGAAGGTTGTCCGTCATTTTCAGCATCGTTTCACAGATGCCAATCGAGTTACCGAGCATGGTCATGCACTCATCGCAACGGGAATCCGCATGCTTCGATATGGCGACCTTCTGCAGGAGGGTAACGGTGGACAACGGCGCCCGGAGGTCGTGGGAGAGAAGGGAGATGAACTTGTCCTTGAGCAACGTGGCGGCCTCCGCCTCTTCTTTCGCCGCTTTCAGCTTCTCCTCCGCCCGTTTGCGCTCGCTGATGTCGCGGCCGATTCCCTGTACCGCCACCGGTTTGCCGTTCTCGATGATCAGCCGTGAGTTCAGCTCTATCGGAATGATCTCGCCGTTTTTGGCGATGATCTCCAGCTCGTACCGGGTGTAGGAGCGTCCTTCCTTGGTCTTGGCTTCGGTCATTGTGCGCGCCTTCTCAAGGCTTGCGGCGGACACCAGTTTGCCGATGGGCGCCCCGGCCAGTTCATCGGGCCGGTAACCGCTCCGTTCGCATAGAGACTTGTTCACCGAGGTGAACAAGCCGGACAGATCGTTTGTATATACATAATCGCTTGCGTTCTCGAAAAGCTCGCGGTAACGCTCCTCGCTCCGCCGCATCGTCTCTTCCATCCGTTTGCGCTCGGAGATGTCGCGGCCGGTGCCGGCAAAGCCGGTGACGGCGCCATTTGCGTCCTTGAGCAAATAGCCGTTACATAGATGCCAGGCGAAGGTTCCATCCCCTTTGATAAACCGGGCCTCGACATCGCTGTACCCTTTTTCGAACACTTCCCGTATTTTTTGGGAAATAAGCGGCCTGTCCTCTTCATGGAAGAATTCCACCGCCGGTTTGAGCATCAGTTCTTGGGGGGGAAGGCCGGTAAGCGTTTCCAGCGTCCTGTTCCACTTGATCAGCCTCCCTTCGGGGTTGATCGCATAGAACGTGTCGGTGTTGGATTCCACGATTTTCTTAAGTTCGTGCATCTCGAAGGAGATGTTCTTTTCCCGCTGTTTGAGATCGGAGGAGAGTTTCTCGGTTTGGTAAAGCTGTTGCCGCAGATGTTTTTGTTCGCTGATATCGCGGCGGATGGAGACGAAATGGGTGATCGCTCCGCCAGCCCCCGGCACCGGGCTGATGGTGACGTTCTCCTCGTAATGGGAGCCGTCGGCTTTGCGGTTGACGATGTTTCCCTTCCATATCCGGCCGGCCTTGATGGTGTTCCAGAGGTTCCCGTAAAACGATGCGTCGTGGAGACCGCTTTTAAAGACGCTCGGTTTTTTCCCCAGGAGGTGCGCGATGGGATAGCCGGATCTTTTTTCGGCGGCGGGGTTGGCGTATTCGATTATGCCTTCGGCGTCGGTGATGATGAGCGTTTCGTCCGCATGTTCCATGGCGTTTTGCAGCAGCCGCATCCGCTCCTCGGAACTCTTCTGCCGGGTAACATCACGGCGTATTTCCAGCTTTGATATGCCGCCGCCGGCGTTCGGGATGGGGAAGGCCAGAAGTTCGTAGTGCCTGCCGTTATCGGTCGAACACCATTCCCATTTTACGGATTTGCCCGCAAATGCCTCGCTGCTCCCGCACCAGGGGCACATTTCCGCGCGGCCATGGAAATATTCATGGCATTTGCGCCCATCAACCTTGCCGAATTCCCGTTCAATAACGGGATTGATGTATTCGATGTCATGCTGCTGGCCGACAATATAGACCCCATCCTCAAATGAATTAAAGATGTCCAGCGGAAGCTGGTTATGTCCAGACATCAGTCCCTCCTCCACGCCATGGATTTGGTTGACCATGTTGTTTATGGCCGGCCGGTATTCGATTCCCCTCTAATGACTATAAGATTACTTTATAAAGCAAGAACTGGCTATAACCCCGAAGTGTTAATTGTTGGAACGGCCAATTCCCGGGAAATGGCGGTTTTTCACTTTGCCGGCGGCGGGGCGGCGCTATCCTGAAAAATTGGAATGGGACGCCGTGAATGTATGCCCGCGCCCTCCCCGGCGAAAAAAACCGCGTTGGGCGCGCACGTTCCCGCAAGTGTGATATAGTAACCCGCTTATAGGAGATTTTAATGAGAATAAGCGAACTGGCATCGGAACTGGACATAACCAGCGCGTTCATCATCGACGCGCTGGCGAAGATGGGCGTGGCGGGAAAGAAAACCGCCTCTTCCGCGATTGATCCAACCAATGCCGAGAAGATAAGAAAAGCGGTGGGGAACATGCCGGCCGCGGCGCGCAAGGAAGAGCGCGAAAAGACGCTCAAGCTTGCCAAAAAACGGGGATCCGCCAAGGAAAAAGCGCCGGAAAAGGCGCCAGTGGCCGCCAAGGAAAAAGCGCCGTCCGCCGGCGTTGAAGCCGGCGCGGCCACGGCGGCTGAAAAACAGGCCGACGAAGCGGCGGAAAAACGCAAAAAGGCCGAAGCGGACGCCGCCGCCAAGGTTGCCGCGGAAAAAAAGAAAACGGAAGACGCGGCCCGCAAGGTGGTCGAAGACAAGAAAAAATCCGAAGACGCCAAGCGCCGCGCCGACGAAGACCGCCGCCGCACCGAAGAGGCCCAGCGCCGCAAGGCCGATGAGAAAAAGCGCAAGGACGACGAGCGCCGCCGCCGCAAGGAGGAAGACGAAATGCGCGCCCTGGAGCGCCAGGTCGCCGATGAAGACCGCAAGAAGGTGGAAGAAGCCGCCCGGTCGGTTGTTATCGAAGAGGCGATGATCGTCAAGGAATTCGCCGAACGGCTTAACGTGCCGGTGGCCGAAGTCATCAAGCGCCTCTTCATGAAGGGAACCGCCGTCACCGTGAACCAAACCCTCGGCGTGGAAGTGGCCATCAACCTCGCAAAGGAAATGGGCTACACCGTCAAGGTGAAGGAAGCCCTCGCGCTGGATAAGATCAAGGCCGTGGTGGCCGACACCTCGCACCTGCCGATACGCCCCCCGGTGATCACCATCATGGGGCACGTCGACCACGGCAAAACCTCTTTGCTGGACGCCATTCGCAAAACCAAGGTTGCCAGCGGCGAAGCTGGCGGCATCACGCAGCACATCGGCGCGTACAGCGTCCATTACGGCAAGGGAACCGTCACATTTATCGATACTCCCGGCCACGAGGCGTTCACCGCCCTGCGCGCCCGCGGCGCCAAGGTGACCGATATCGTGGTGTTGGTGGTGGCGGCGGATGACGGCGTGATGCCGCAGACCGTCGAGGCGATCAACCACGCCAAGGCGGCCAACGTCGCCATCATCGTGGCGGTGAACAAGATCGACAAGCCGGGCGCCAATCCGGAAAAAGTGAAAAAAGACCTGCTCAACTACGGCCTCGTGGCCGAAGAATGGGGCGGCCAGACGATATTCATCCCGGTCTCCGCCAAGACCGGGCAAGGGCTGGATCAGCTTCTCGAAATGCTCGGCCTGCAGGCCGAAGTGCTCGACCTTCGCGCCGAGCCGGATCAAATGGCCGTCGCCACCGTCATCGAATCGCGGCTCGACAGAAGCCGCGGGCCGGTTCTTTCCCTTATCGTCAATAAAGGAACGCTCAAGCTGGGCGACATCTTCGTCGCCGGTCAGTTTCAGGGACGCGTGCGCGCCCTCGTCAACGACAAGGGGGAGAATGTCAAGGACGCCGGCCCCTCCATGCCGGTGGAAATGCTCGGCGCCGCCGATGCCTGCCCTCCCGGCGAACTGCTGGCCGTGGTGGAGAGCGACCGCAAGGCCCGCCAGATCAGCCAGGCCCGGCAGGATGCCGCCCGCGACAAGAAGATGGCCGTGAAGCAGCATGTCCGCCTCGACAACGTGCTGGAAAGCCTGCACGAAGGCGAAATGATGGATCTCAAGCTGGTCATAAAGGCCGATACGCAAGGCTCCGGCGATGCCGTGGCCGAACTGCTTGGCAAGCTCTCTTTCGAAACCGTGAAGCTGCAGGTGATCCACTCCGGCGTCGGGGCGATCACCGAGACCGACGTCATGCTGGCTGACGCATCCGACGCCATCATCATCGGCTTCAACATCCGCCCGACGGAAAAGGCCAAGACGCTGGCCGCCCGGGAAAAGATCGATATGCGGCTGTACAACATCATCTA
The DNA here is from genome assembly GCA_016217735.1 of Nitrospinota bacterium. Classification (NCBI taxonomy): domain Bacteria; kingdom Pseudomonadati; phylum Nitrospinota; species Nitrospinota bacterium. The sequence goes on along the minus strand of JACRGQ010000021.1, from coordinate 60,418 downwards.
CGAAGTGGCCGACGACATCAGTCTCGCCGTCAAGGGGATGCTGAAGCCCAAGATAGTGGAACGAACCCTCGGCCGCGCCGAGGTGCGCAACACCTTCAGGGTTTCCAATGTCGGCACCATCGCCGGCAGCATGGTGCGCGACGGCCTCATCCGCCGCAACGCGCAGTGCCGCCTGATACGCGATAACGTGGTGATTTACACCGGCACCGTCTCATCGCTCAAGCGGTTCAAGGACGACGCGCGCGAAGTGGCCAGCGGCTACGAATGCGGCATCGGCCTCGAAAACTACAACGACGTGAAGGTGGGCGACATCATCGAACTGTTCGTGAAGGAAGAGGCGGCGCAGACCGCCAACGTCTGATCCCATGGCGTGGTGGGTCCCGCTCCTCATCCTGGGGGCGGGAGTGCTCATCGCCGCGCGGATAACCAGTTGGGTCAATTGGTTCACTTATGGCCAGAACCGCGAACGCCGTCTGCGCGCCCGGCGCGAAAAAGAGGCGGCGACCAAGCCCGATGAACCGTAACCTCCACGCTCTCCGCCGCGCCCTATGACGCAAAAACCGCGCGCATCCGGCGCCACGCGCGCCGCCAAGGCGCTGGAATTCGGCCTGCTGCGCGACGCGCTCGCCGCGCACTGCCGCACCGAGGCCGGGGCCGGCCTCTGCCGCGAACTGCTGCCCGCCGCCGCGCGCGAAGAGGCCGAACATCTGCTCGACGAAACGGTGGAGATGCTGCCGCTGCTCAAGGGGGGCGGCCTGCTGTTTCCCAACGCGATACCCGATCCCGCTCCCGCGCTGGCCCGCGTGAAGCGGGGGGCCGTCCCCGAAAAAGACGACTGCAAGATCATGTGGCGCTTCCTGCGCGGGGCCGAACGGCTGGATGAATTTTTGCGGGACAACCCGGACAAAGCGGCGCTGCACGCCGCCGCCGCCGGTTTCGTTTCGCTGGAGGAGATCACGGCTTTTTTCAGCAGGACTTTTTCCGAAGACGGCGGCGTGAAGCCGGACGCCACCGCGCTGCTCATGGAGCTGGAATCGCGCATCGCGGCGTTGCGCGGGCGCATCCACAAAAAGGCCGAGGAGATGCTCACGCGGGCCGGGCTGGAGGGGCGTTTTCAGGATACCTATGTCACCATCCGCAACGACCGCGTGGTGCTGCCGGTGAAAGCGGAATTCAAAAACGTTTTTCCCGGCATCATCCACGGCATATCAGCCACCGACAAAACGGTTTTCATGGAGCCGCAGGAACTGGTGAAGGAGAACAACGCCCTGCGCGAGGCCGCCGCCGAGCGCGATGAGGAAATCTACCGCCTGCTGCGCGAAGCCGCCGCCATGCTGCGCGAAAACGCCGATACCATCACCGCCTGCCACGCCGCTATGGCGCGGCTGGATGCGGTTGCGGCCAAGGCCGCCGTGTCGCTGGCGATAGGGGGAACGCGGCCCGCCTTCGCCCCCGGCGGCATCGCCATGCGCGCCGTGCGTCACCCGCTGATGCTGCTGGCGGGGGAGAAACCGCTGCCCAACGACCTGTTGATGACCCAACAGGAAAAGGTGCTGGTGATATCCGGCCCCAACGCGGGGGGCAAGACGGTGATGCTGAAATCGGTGGGGCTGGCCGCGTTGTTGGCCCAAAGCGGCGTATTGCCGCCGGTGGGGGAAGGCTCGCGCTTCCCGTTTGTGGAAAAACTCCACGCCATCGCCGGCGACGAGCAATCCATCGCCGAGGGTGAATCGACCTTCTCGGCGCAGTTGCGCGGCATCAAGGAGGCGCTCGAAACCGCCGGGCCGGGTACATGGGTCATCATCGACGAAATATTGAACGGCACCGACCCGGCGCAGGCGTCGGCCCTCGCGCAGGCGGTACTGGAGGATCTCGCGGCGAAGGATTGCCGCGTTTTTGTTTCCACCCACCTGCCGCAGCTTAAAGTCGCCGCGCAGGAAAACCCCGCGCTGGTCAACGCCGCGATGGGGTTCGGGGCCGATGGCCGCCCCACGTTCCACCTTGCCAAAGGACACCCCGGCGTCAGCCATCCGCTCGACGTGGCGGCCGCCATCGGCATCTCCGCCTCGGTCATGGAAAAAGCAAAGAGCCTCCTTTCCAGCACGCACGATATTTATCAGGTGGCCCTTCTGGACCTTCAAAAGAAATCGGACGAGATGCGCCGCCGCGTGGCGGAGCTTGAACAAGAGAAGGCGGGGGCCGAAGCCGAACGCGCCCGTTTGCAACGCGAGCGGGAAGCGGCCGAACGGGCCAAGGATGCTTTCGAGCGGGATAAAAAACAGCGGCTGAAGGACGAAGTGGCGAAGGCCCGCGCCGAGTTGCGTGCCATGCTGGAAGAAACCCGCACGCAGGACACCAAAGCAAAAGAGGAAGCCGCCCGCCGTCTGAAGGAGATGGAAACCGAAATGGTGGCGGCCATCAAACGCCCTGATTCGGTGCCGCTGGAACATCTCAAACAGGGGGATGCCGTTTGGATTCTCCCGCTGGACCGCGAAGCGCAACTGGCGAAGATCACCGACGACGGAAAAGTGGAAGTGTTCTGCCGGGGACTCCGCATGACGCTGGGGCGCGACGAGGTCATCGGCATAAAGGAGAAGGCCGCGCTGGACGCCGCCCCCGCGCGCCGCATGATGCTCCCCGCCGCCGAAGAGGCCCCCGAAATAAACCTGATCGGCATGACCGGCGAGGACGCCTGCGAAGCGCTGGACAAATTCCTCGATTCCCAACTTCTCGCGGGGGCCGAGCGGGTGAAGATCGTCCATGGCCGCGCCATCGTCCGCGGCAGGGTGCTGGACTACCTCAAGACCTGTTCATATGTGAAGGGGTACGGCCCCGGCGCCGCCGCCGAGGGGGGCGACGCCGTCACCCTCGCCGAACTGAAAGACTGACCACTACTCACTTCATTTTCTTTCAACCACGAATAGCACGAAGAAATGGTGGGGATGGAAGCAAGCAAGAATAATAACCCCATAATTCATTTCGCATTTTCCCATTCGTGTCCTTCGTGATATTCGTGGTTAAATCTTTTCCACCGCTCATTTTTTTCGCCGCTGGCGGCGCTTCCTGTTATTCTTATTTCTATGTCCTTTCTTGTCATTCCCGCGCATGCGGGAATCCAGTATTCTTGACTACTGATGAAGCAGTATTTCGTCTATATCATGGCCAGCAAGCGTAATGGCACTTTGTACATTGGCATGACCAATAATCTTGCGCGAAGAGTCTATGAACACAAAAACGGGATGGTGGAAGGGTTCTCGAAGCGATATGGGATAACGATACTTGTTTATTATGAACACACCGGCAGCGTGCATGGTGCGATCATGCGGGAAAAGCAGCTCAAGAAATGGGAGAGGAAGTGGAAGCTGCGGCTTATTGAGCAAGGGAATCCGGATTGGAAAGACCTGTATGACGGGCTTATGTAGGTTGGGGAAGAACAGCTTTGAAATTATGACTGGATCCCCGCCTGCGCGGGGATGACAGGAAAAGAGATTTTTTCGCCGGGAACGGCGCTTCCTGCTATTCTTTATCCCCATGTCCCTTTTAGCGATACTTGAACCGGGCCGCGCCCGCAAACGGCTGCAGGGGCTTACCGCCGCCGCGCAGGCGCTCTGCGCCGCCGCACTCTTCCTCAAGCGCAAGCGGCACATCGTGATAATCACGGCGGATAATGCGGAGGCGGAGCGTTTTACCGCTGCCCTCGATTTCCACCTCGCGGGGCGGGACGACCTGCTCTACCTGCCGCAGTGGGAAACGTTGCCGTACGAGCCGCTCTCGCACCTTCCCGAGATCGCCGCCGCGCGCGCATTGGCGCTCCACCGGCTTGCCTCCGGCGCGCCGGCCATCACCGTCACCACCGCCGCCGCCCTGCTGCAAAAAGCCCCGCCGCCGCGCGTGGCGCGCGAAAGCGTTTTTTCCTTGCGCGTGGGGGAAACCGCCGACCGTGACCGGCTGGGAAACTTTTTAACGCTCGCCGGTTACGCCCATACCGACCCGGTGCAGGAGCCGGGACAGTTCGCATTCCGCGGCGGCATTTTGGATTGCTACCCGCCACACGAGGCCGCGCCGTTGCGCATCGAGTTTTTCGACGACGAGGTGGAGGGCATCCGCCGCTTCGATTCCGATTCGCAACGCTCGCTCGGACAGGCCGAGAGCGCCCTGCTGACCGCCGTGAAGGATACCCACTATCTGTCGGTCAAGCCGGAAGAGGTGGCCGCGAACATCGAACAATACGAAAAAGAGAACAACGTAAAGCTCGATCTTCTCAAAAGCCGCGTGCTCAACGCGCAGTTCTTCCCCGCGATGGAGCACTACCTGCCGTTTTTCCACCCCGATGCCGCCGCCCCGCTGGCGCATCTGCCGCCGGACGCGCTGGTCATCGTCTGCGAACCGGAGAAGATACAAGAGCGTCTCGACCTTTTTGGGAAAGAGATACAAAGCGGATACGCCGAAGCGAAGGAACGGGGGGATATTTTTCCGCCTCCCGCCCTGCTTTACGCGCCGCGCGAAGAGCTGGAACTGCTGCTGGAGGCGGCCGACGGCCTCGATTTTCACGAGATAGCCGACGAGCCGGAAAGCGAACGCTGCGTCACCGTGGCCACCCGCGAGGCGGACCGGCTGCGGGGCGCGTTCAGCCGCTTCATTTACGACTGCCGCGAGCGGAGCGCGCGCGGCATCACCACGCTTTTGGCCGCCAGCGGCGAAGAGACCATCGCTCGCGTGGAAAAGCTGCTGGCCGAGGAAGAGATGGGGCTTGCGCGCCTTCCCGCGCCGGAGGTGCCGCAGCTCATCCTCCGGCTTGCCTCCGGCGAACAGATACCCCCCGTATTGTTCGCCGCCGCCGCACCGCTCCCCGAAGGATTCACTTTCGACGCGATCAAGCTCGCCGCCGTTACGGAAGAGGAAATCTTTGGCCGCCACGCCGAACCGCGCCGCGCCGCGCGGAAAAAGGCCCCCGTATTCATCACCGATTTCGCCGATGTAAAGCCGGGCGACTATGTGGTGCACCGCGATCACGGCGTGGGGCAGTACCACGGCCTCAAATCGATCAGCTCCGGGGGGGCGGCGGAGGAGTACCTCGAAATCGAATACGCCGAAGACCAGCGGCTCTTTCTTCCCATCTCCTCCATCCACCTGCTGGAAAAATTTTCCGGTGGTGGCGGGGCGAAGCCGGTGCTCGACCGGATGGGGGGAAAGACGTGGGCCAAGACCCAGGAGAAGGTGAAGAAGGGGATCATGCGGATGGCGAAGGAACTGCTGGAGCTTTACGCCCGCCGCAAGACCGGCGAGGCCTACGCCCACGGCAAGGAGGCGCACCACGAGCGCGAATTCGCCGATTCGTTCGGCTACCTTGAAACGCCGGATCAGGCGCAGGCGATAGCCGACGTGATCGCCGACATGGAGGCGCCGAAGCCGATGGACCGTCTGGTCTGCGGCGACGTGGGGTACGGCAAGACCGAGGTGGCCATCCGCGCCGCGTTCAAGGCGGCGGTGAACGGCAAGCAGACCGCGCTGCTGGCCCCCACCACGCTGCTGGTGAACCAGCACTTTGAAAATTTCAAGCGGCGCATGGAGCCGTTCGGCGTGAAGGTGGCGATGCTGAGCCGCTTCGTGACGCCGGCGGAACAGAAAGAAGCGGTGCAACGGATCGCCGCCGGCGAAATCGACGTCGTGATCGGCACGCACCGCCTGCTGCAAAAAGACGTACACTTCCCCTCGCTTGGGCTGGTCATTATCGACGAGGAGCAGAAGTTCGGCGTGGCGCATAAGGAGAAGCTGAAAAAGCTGCGCGAGACGGTGGACGTGCTGACGCTCACCGCCACGCCGATCCCCCGCACGCTGCACATGGCGATTTCCGGCATCCGCGATATCAGCGTCATCAACACCCCGCCCGCCAACCGGCTCTCCATCAAGACGCTGATACGCAAGTTCAACGAGCCGACCATCGTTGAAGCCATCAACCGCGAGCTGAGCCGCGGCGGCCAGATATTTTTCCTGCACAATTCCGTGCGGTCGCTCGAAAACATGGCGCGGTACCTCAAGCAGCTTGTTCCCGGCGTGCGGGCGGAGGCGGCCCACGGGCAGATGGGCGCGCACGAACTTTCGGGAAAGATGGACCGCTTCATCCGCCACAAGATAGACATGCTGGTATGCACCACCATCGTGGAAAGCGGGCTGGACATCCCCAACGCCAACACCATCATCATCAACCGCGCCGACAAGTTCGGCCTGGGGCAGCTGTATCAGCTGCGGGGCCGCGTGGGCCGCGACCGCCACCGCGCGTACGCCTATCTGCTGGTGCCCGATACGCTCGCGCCGCTGGCGAAAAAACGGATCAAGGCGATGGAGGAACTGAGCGAGCTTGGCTCCGGCTTCAAGCTGGCGGCGCGCGACATGGAGATACGCGGCACCGGCAACCTGCTGGGGCCGCAGCAGAGCGGCCAGATCACCGCCGTCGGTTTCGAGACCTACCTCCGGATGATGGAAGAGGCGGTGCAGGAGCTGCGCACCGGCAAACCTCCCGCCGCGGCGGAATGCGCCCTCGCGCTTGAATTCACCGGCAAGCTTGACGCCGCCTACATCCCGCCGCTGGACCAGCGCATGAATTTTTACAGCCGCCTTTACCGGGCCAAGAACACCGACGAGATACAGCAGGTGGCCGAGGAGATGGCCGACCGCTTCGGCTCGCCGCCGGACAAGGCCCAGAAGCTGGTGGAAGCGGTAACGATACGGATGGCCGGGATAAAGCTGGGCTTGGAAAAGGTGGAATTGACCGGAAACCAGCTTCGCATGGCCTTTCCCAAAGAGCCGAACCCCGCGCCGCTGCTGGCCGCCAACGCCCCGAAGTTTTTTAAGGGTAAAATCGCCGCCGGAGCCGAGAACCGCATCCGGATTGAAATCACCGGCATGGCCCCCGAAAAAATCCCCGCCGCCGTCGCCGCCTACCTCTCCCACTGCGCCACGGACGCCGCCGCGCGCAGGGAATAATACCCGTTCCCGGCATGCTAGAATAGGCGCGAACGATTGGCGCTGGCCGCCGCGCACTGAAAGACTATTTATGCTTGTCATTCTGAGCGTAGCGAAGAATCCCTTTCCGGAAAGAGATCCTTCGCCTGCGGCTCAGGATGACAGAGTCGCTGACGCGCTTTCAGAATGACAAAGAGGGAAATATGGGGACGGATAACGCCGGACTTTGCACCGCCCTGCGGGGGGTTGAGGGATACGAACATCTCGGCCTTTTTTACCGCGCCGAAGCGGAGATGTACGATGCGGTTGTCCCTTTCCTGAAAATCGGCCTGGAGCGGCGCGAGCGCTGTCTTTTGATAACCGGCGAGTCCCCGGCGGAAGCGGTTTTGGCCGAGTTGATCCAACGCGCCCCGGAGTTGAAAGAGGCGCACCGCGCGGGCGGACTGGTCATTAAAAACAGCGGCGGCTTTCAGGTTTCCGGTGATTCCCCCGCGGGGGTTTTGGAAAGGGCGCTGGAAGAGGCCAAGGACGCCGGCTATATCGGCATCCGGATCACCGGCGATTTTTTCCAATGCCTGGGCGGCGGCGCGGATGGCGGCTTTCAGCGGATGGACGCGTTTCTGCGCGCGCACCATGCCGCCGGCATGTGCCAATACCGGTTGGACGGCTGCTCCGCCGAGGTTATTTTCAATGCCATCGCCCGCCACCCCCGGCTGGTATATGAAGGGGTGCTTTTCGGGAACTTCCCCGCTCCCTCCGTGAAAGGGGAAGCGCCAATGGAAATGCGGCGCGCCGAATGGCTGCTTGCCCTTCTGAAAGAGCGCGAGTTGGCCGGAGCCGCCTTGCGCGCAAGCGAAGAGAAATACCGGATGATCGTGGACAACGCGGGGGACATCATCCTGCTGGCGGAGATGGACGGCGTCTTCATCGAGGCCAACAAAAAGGCGCTTAAAACGCTGGGCTATACGCGCGATGAACTGTTCCGGATGCGGATGCTCCAAATCCACCCGGAAGAAGAACTGCCGCGCATCATGAACGCGGTAAGCCATGTTGAACGCGGCGGCGGCGGTTATGTCAACAGGCTCTCCCTGTTGCGCAAAGACGGCGCCCGCCTGCCGGTTGACCTCACCCTGGCGGTGGTGGAATACGGCGGCAAAAAAATCATGAAGGTGGTTTTCCGCGATGCGGCGGCCCGCGAGGAATACGAGGCCGCGTTGCGCCTGAGCGAAGATCTCTACCGCCAGATGTTCGAGCGGAACGGAATGGTGAACCTGTTGACGGACCCGGCCACCGCCGGGATCATCGACGCCAACCAGGCCGCCGCCGAATTTTACGGCTACCCGCAAGACGACCTGCGGCAGATGAAGATCAGCTACATCAACACCCTCTCCCCGGATGAGGCGAAGGCGGAAGCGGAGCGCGCCAAAAAAGAGCGGCGCGCCTGCTTCCATTTTAAGCACCGGCTTGCCAGCGGCGAAATCCGCGATGTGGAGGTTTACAGCAGCCCGGTCACCGTGGGGGGACGTTCCCTCATACACTCCACCGTGCATGACGTCACCGCGCGCAATTTGGCCGAAGCGGCGTTGACGGAAAACGAGGAACGCTACCGCACGCTGGTATCGCTTCTCCCCGATCCGCTGGTGGTGCATTCGGGCGGTTACGTCCGCTTTGTCAACGATGCCGCCGCGAAAGTGTTTGGCGCCGAAAGTCCCGCCGAACTGGAAGGGCGGCAATTGATGGATTTCGTCCATCCCGATGACCGTCCGTTGGTGAAGCAGCGGATCCGCGCCATGCAGTCCGGCGAGAAGGCATTGCCGCTTATCCGCGAGAAGTTCCTGAAACTTGACGGCACGCCCATTGATGTGGAGGTGGCCGCGATGCCGTTCTCGTATCAGGGAAGTCCGGCGATGATGGTGGTGTTCCGCGACATATCGGAACAATTGCGGGCCGAAGAAATAATCAGGTTGCAGGAAGAGCGGCTGCGGCATTTCTTTGACGGGTCGTTCGAGGGGATGGTGATTCACGACGGCGGGGTCATCGTGGACGCCAATCCCGCCGCCCACGCCATGGCCGGATACCCGGAGCGGGAGCTGATCGGCAAGCATGTGCTTGATCTTTTGGCCAAGGAATCCCATGAGACCGTTATCAAACAACTCAAGGCGCCGGTTTCCCGCCCGTTCGAGCTTACCGGCTTAAAGGCCGACGGCACGCCTTTCCCCAGCGAGGTGCGGGGGCGCTACATCAATTACCGCGGAAAACAGATGCGGATGGTGGCCATGCGCGACCTCTCGGCCCGCAAGGAGGCCGAGCGGGCGCTGGTGGAGGCGAAGGAGCGCGCCGAAAAAGCGACGGAGATGAAGGACAAGTTCGTCTCGCTGGTATCGCATGATCTGCGCGGCCCATTGGTTATCGCCGGGGGGCACCTGAAACTCCTGCTGGAGGACGGGACGGCGGCGATGGATCAGCACACACGGGAAATCCTGACGGTACTTCTCGACGGCAACCGTGAAATGGCCGGCATGATCGACGAGTTGCTGAGCGCCAGCCGCCTGAAAAGCGGACGTTTTATGCTGTATGCCGCGTTCTTGCCGTTGCGCCCCCTTGCCGCGAAAGCGGCCGGGGCCGTGGCCCATGCCGCCCGGGCAAAAGGGGTGGCCGTCGTCAATAACGTGCCGGAAGGGGCGCGTGTATACGCCGACGAGCCGCTGCTATATCAGGCGCTGCTGAACCTCCTCACCAACGCCGTCAAGTTCACCCGCGCGGGGGGCTCGGCCACCGTCGGCTTCACGCCGGGGAATCCCGCCGTGATTGCCGTAACCGATACCGGCGTGGGAATTCCCGCCGCCGCCATTGAAACGCTGTTCAGTTACGAGGCCAAGACATCGACCGCCGGAACCGGGGGCGAAACGGGAACCGGCCTCGGATTGCCGCTGTGCAAGGACATCGCCACGGCCCACGGGGGAGACCTCCGCGTGGAATCGGCCGTGGGGCGGGGAAGCGTTTTTTCGATCGTTCTTCCCATGCCCGATCCGGTTGTGCTGGTGGTGGACGACGACCCCAACGGGATTGAACTGGTCAGGGAGGTTCTGCGGAAAACGCGGGTGAAGGTGGAGGCCGCCGCCAATGGCGGGGAAGCGATGGAGAAAATCGCCGAGCGGCCGCCCCATCTCGTTATTGTGGATCTCTATATGCCGGGCATGGACGGCTTTGCGTTGATTAAAGCGCTCAAGTCGGCGCCGTCATCGCGCGCCATTCCGGTCATCGCCCTCACCGGCGCCGCCGTCGAGGAGCGGGATCGCGCCGTGGCGTTGGGCGCGGACGTCTTCATGACGAAAAAAGATGTCTCCGCCGAACTGCTCCCCGGCATCAGAAAATATTTTCCCTGACGCGGTCATTCTGAGCCATAGGCGAAGAATCCCTTTCCGGAAAGGGATTCTTCGCGGTGCTCAGGATGACAGCGCGCGTTATCAGCGGGCCGCGGCGCGGAAAAACTCGATGGTTTTCGCCAAGCCGTCCGCCAGCGTCCACTTCGGCTCGAAGCCGAGCAGCGAACGGGCCAGGGTAATATCGGGGCGGCGCTGTTTGGGGTCGTCCCCCGGCAGCGGGTTGAAAACGATCTCGCTTTTTGAGCCGAGTGTTTCCTTGATCTGCCGCGCCATTTGCAGGATGGTCATTTCGTTAGGGTTGCCGATGTTCACCGGTTGCGTGACCTTCGAGAAAAGCAGGCGGGCCATGCCGTCCACCAGGTCGTCCACATAACAGAAGCTGCGGGTTTGCGAGCCGTCGCCGTAGACGGTGAGCGGTTTGTTGTGCAGCGCCTGCATGATGAAGTTCGGCACGGCCCGCCCGTCGTTGGCCCGCATGCGCGGGCCAAAGGTGTTAAAGATGCGCACGATGCGCGTATCCACCCATCCCTTGCGCAAGTATGTCATCGTCAGCGCTTCGCCGTACCGTTTCGATTCGTCGTAGCAGGAGCGTACCCCAACCGGGTTCACGTTTCCCCAGTAGCTTTCCGGCTGGGGCGAAATGTCCGGATCGCCGTACACTTCCGACGTGGAGGTGAAGAAATAGACCGCCGCCTTGCGCTTGGCCAGTTCGAGGCAGTGATGGGAACCGGCGGAACCAACCAGCAGCGTTTCAAGCGGATGGTTGGAGTAATCGACGGGGCTGGCCAGCGAAGCCATGTTCACCACGCAGTCGACGTCTCCGGCGATATCGAGACCTTTGGTGATGTCGTGTTCAATGAAATCGAAGCGCGGATCGTTGTGCAGGTGCGCGAGATTCCGCCGGCCGCCGGTGATGAAATTGTCCACCCCCGTCACGGTGTGGCCGTCGGCCAGCATCCGGCCGGTGAAGTGCGAACCGAGGAAGCCGGCGGCGCCGGTGATCAGGATTTTGGCCATTTGCCTTTTCCAAGCCGGTAGTACTCAAAGCCCAGCCGCTCCTTGCGGGCGGGGTCGTACATGCTCCGCCCGTCAAAAATAACCGGATGTTTCATGGAGCCTTTGACCCGCTCCAGGTTGAGGAACTTGAATTCGCGCCACTCGGTCACCACCAGCAGGGCATCGGCTCCCGCGCACGCATCGTAGGCGTTTTGGCAGTACTCCACCGCCGCCGGCAGCAGCGGTTTCGCCGCGTTCATCGCCACCGGGTCGAATGCCTTCACCTTCGCGCCTGCGGCCAGAAGCTTGGCGACGATCTCGATGGACTTCGCCTCGCGCATGTCGTCGGTGTTCGGCTTGAAGGCGAGGCCGAGCACGGCGAAGGTTCTTCCCTTCATATCCGGGAAGCGGCGCGTCACCATCGCGAGGAAGCGGTCCACCCGGCCCTCGTTGACCGCCACCACGTCCTTGAGGAGGTCAAATTCGTAACCGAGCTTCGACGATGTGTGAATGAGGCTCTTCACGTCCTTGGGAAAGCACGAGCCGCCGTAGCCGAGGCCGGAATTCAAAAACGCGCGGCCGATACGGTGGTCGCGCCCGATGCCGTTGGCCACGTCGTCCACGTCCGCCCCCGCCGTTTCGCAGAGGTTGGCGATGGCGTTGATGAACGATATCTTCATCGCCAAAAAACCGTTGGAGGCGTATTTGATGATCTCCGCGCTGCACACGTCGGTGATTAGCATCGGCGCCTGCAGCGAGGCGTACAGTTCCAGCAGCTTGAAGGCCACCTCCTTGCGCGGCGCGCCGATCACGATGCGGTCGGGGTTCAGCGCGTCCTGCACCGCCTGCCCTTCCCGCAGAAACTCGGGGTTGGAGACGACGTCGAAGCTGTGCCCCGCCTTGCATGCGCCTTTGACGATGCGGCTCACGAGGTCGCCGGTGCCGACCGGCACCGTACTTTTGTTCACGATGATTTTGTAGCCGTTCATGTGCCGCGCGATCTCCGCGGCGGCGGACTCGACGAACGAAAGGTCGGTCTCGCCATCGTTCTTTTGCGGCGTGCCGACGCAGATAAAGATGATCTCGCTGTTCTCGACGGCCGTTTTGAGGTCGGTGGTGAACTTCAGGCGCCCCTCGTTCCGGTTGCGCTCCACCAGCTCTTCAAGCCCCGGCTCGTAGATCGGCATGACGTTGCGGTTAAGCAGGTCTATCTTCTCCGCGATTTTGTCCACGCCGATGACGTCGTTGCCCAGTTCGGCGAATATCGTGCCGGTCACCAGGCCGACGTATCCCGTGCCGATTACGCAGATGTTCATATGCGGTTACAGGCCATGCTCAAAAAGGTCCCCAATTTGGATTCGCGCCCCGCGCGCCCACTCGGCGGCGTTCATCGCCTTTTTTCCCTCGGCGCGCACTTCAAGAAGCGCCACTGTACCATTTCCGGCGGACACTTCAAAATAGCCGGATTTCAGCGCCGTCACCGTGCCGGACGCCTTCCGCGCCCCCTCCGCCGCAAGGTGGGAGCGGAGGATTTGCAGCCGCGCTCCCTTGTAAAAAGTGAATGCGCCCGGCGCGGGGGAGAGGCCGCGGATTTTTTGGTCCACCGCGGTGGCGGGAAGGCTCCAGTCGATCCGCCGCTCTTCCGGCGCGATCTTCGGGGCGTGGGTCGCTTCGGCTTCGTTTTGCGGCACGGGGTATATGGTTCCGGCCTCGATGCGCCGGAGCGTTTCGGCCATCAGATTCGCGCCGATGACCGCCAGCCGGTCATGAAGTTCCCCCGCCGTGGTTTCCGGGCCAATGGGGGCTTCCCCTCTCAGGTACATATCGCCGGTGTCCATTTTCGCTTCAATCTTCATGATGGTCACCCCCGCCGTGGTGTGCCCTCCCATCACCGCGCGGTTGATCGGTGCGGCGCCGCGCAGCTTCGGCAGCAGCGAGGCGTGAACGTTGAGACAGCCGCGCGGAGCCAGCTCGCGGAACCGCTTTTTCAAAAACTGCCCGAAGGCGGCCACCACGATAACGTCGGGTTTCAGCGCGCCGATTTTTTTCAACGCTTCTTCGGCGTTGACGTCTTCCGGCTGGTAGACCGGAATTTCCAGCGCCGCCGCCTTCACCGCCACCGGGGTTGGACGCACTTTTTGGCCGCGGCCGGCGGGGCGATCCGGCTGCGAAACCGCGAGGAGTATCTTATGCCCCTCCGCGTGCAGCTTTTCCAATGTGGGGACCGCAAACTCTGGCGTACCCAAAAAAATTATCTTCATGCTCCGCCTCCCTTTGTCATGCCGAGCTTGACCCGGCACCCAGTGTTTTTTCCTTAAAACTTTCTGGATTCCCGCTTTCGCGGGAATGACAATTTTTGCGTATTGCTGATTTAATTTGGGGTTGAGCCACAACCCCCGCGCCGCTCCCCTTGGGTGCGGCGGGGAAATGGGGTATCATCTCGTTCATTCTAAAAGATTGTAATATGCCAAGCACCGTCATACAACCGCCGCAAAAAGCCGAAGCGCGAATGCGTGTGAAAGCGCTCTACCGCCTGATGGGGGAGTGCCGCCTTTGCCCGCGCGAATGCGCCACCCGCCGTACACGCGGCGCGCGGGGAGTCTGCCGCTCCGGCGTCCGCCCCCGCGTGGCCAGCATCACCCGCCATTTCGGGGAAGAGCCGCCGATCAGCGGCACACGCGGCAGCGGCACCGTGTTTTTCAGCAACTGCAACATGCGCTGTGTCTTTTGCCAAAACTGTCCGATTTCGCGGATGCAGGTGGGGCGGGACATGACGGCCGCCCAGCTTGCCGACGGAATGCTGCGCCTGCAAAAAGAGGGGGCGCACAATGTCAACTTCGTAACCCCCACCCATTACGCGGCGCAGGCGGCCCACGCCGTGTACCTCGCCCGCCGCAAGGAGCTTTCCATTCCGGTGGTCTGGAACACGTCGGGCTACGAACGGCTGGAGACGCTCCGGCTGCTGGAAGGGTTCGTGGACATCTACCTTTGCGATTACCGCTATATTTCCCCGGCGCTGGCCAAGCGGTATTCCCGCGCGGAGGATTACCCCGCCCTCATCGAACCGGTTATCGATGAGATGCTGCGCCAGGTGGGGCCTTTCAGCGGCGAACGGGGGGTCATCATCCGGCATCTGGTGATGCCGGGGCATCTGGAGGAAACCCGTTTGATCCTTGACCGGATACGCCGGCGGTTCGGGCCGGCGGCCACCGTGAGCTTCATGACGCAATACTTTCCCGCCCACAAGGCATCGCGGTTTTTCCCGATCAACCGCCGCCTAAGCGCCGACGAAGCGGGGGCCGCGCTGGGCATTCTGGCGGCCAGCGGGCTGGAAAACGGCTGGGCGCAGGAAGACGATAATTTGGCGTCCGGCGCGGATATGGAATAAACTGGGCGCCAGCGGGTTTACCGTGATAGCGCCGTCATTGTTGCCAAAAGGAGAGTAAAAGTACCATGAGCACCATTTCCACGAAGATCGACGAACAGGGACTTATCAACGTCGGCAGCGTCCTCGAGGCCGCCGCCATACAGCTTTTCAGTTCGCCGCACACCCGGCATGGCGGCATCAACATCGCCTACGAATTGGCCTGCCAGCAGCCGAATACCGTGGTGACCGATGCGTTGATGTCCGACGTGGAAGGGGTCGGGCTTTTTCCGACCAACAACAAGATACTCGTCAGCATCACCGGGCAGGATACCGGCCGCTCGCCCTGGGCCCGCATCGTGATGGACAAGCGCAACGCCGACGAGATGGAGTCGATCACCCGTTTGATAAAGAACGTGGTGCGCGAGATGCTCCCCATTGACATGCTGGCGGTGCGCTGCTACTTCGGCCGGAGCAAAAACGCGATGGGGGAATGCGATTTTCTCGTGCCGTCGAAGTATGCCAAGCACGCGCTCGATTTCGTCCTGAACTTCGTGCCGGCGAGCGACGAGGCGCGCCGCGTGTATCGCGAAAGCAAGCCGCTCGGATTCAAGAACATCAGGGTCATCTCGCATCCCGACTGGGTGAACCCCGATTGGCTGTCGTGGAAAAACCGGGTGAATCCGCACGACAGGGAGCAGGTCAAGCGCGACCCCGAGCCGCCCCGCATCAAGATGATCTTCGACGCCGAGAACAACGTCGCTTTCCTTTTGGGGAACTACTACTTCGGCGAATGCAAGAAGGGGGCGCTCTCCCTCATCTGGAGCGCGTTCCTCAGCAAGGGTATCGGCATGCCGATACACGGCAGCAGCAAGAGCCTCGTCCTGCCGGACGGCAAAAAAGTGTCGTTCGTCACCATCGGCCTTTCCGGCTCCGGCAAGTCGTCGCTCGGCAACGCCTATCATAAGGAGTTCATAGAAAAAGGGTGGCTGAAGGATACCGAACTGGGGAACGACGACGCCATCGTGGTGCAGATGGACGCGAACGAGACCAGCGGCCTTGAAAGCTCGCTTTACAACAAGACCGACGAATACAAGCCGGGCAGCTTTTGGGAAAAGACGGTGCAAAGCGCCGAGAACGCCCTCGTCATCGTGAATCAGCATGGCGAGCGCATCCCGTACTACATGGATGTGTACACAAAGAACGGCCGCTGCATCAGCAACCGCCACCACCTGCCGGGGGCCGACCCGCTGCGGCTGGATACCCCCGCCCCGTCGTACATCTGCACCATCCAGAAGGACAACACCTTCGGGCCGCTGACGCTGATCGAGGACCCGTACCTGCAGGCGGCGCTTTACATCACCCTCTCCACCAAAAGCACCGCCGCCGAGAACATCTCGCTGGCCGAACTGGGCAAGCTGAAAATCTCGCCGGGCGCGAATCCCTTCGGCATCTGGCCGCACAGCAAGGAATGCGCGGTGTTCCTCCAGTGCGTGAACAAGCACAAGATCAAGGGGCTGCTGCTCAACACCGGCGGCTTTTTCATCAACGATGAGGCGGAGGCGCGCAAAGAAGAGACCGACATCCCGAAAGAGCTTTCCATCATCCTCTACCCGCTGATCGCCGCGAACAAAATCAAGTGGGTGGATTGGGATATGCTGCCGGGAGCCAAGATACCCGCGCCGGGGAGCATGGAGGAGTTCTATCCCGGCTACGATAAAAAGTTCGTCCTGGCGAAGGAACACCGGGGAAGCCACCAGGCGCTGTTCCACGCACGGCTGAAGTGGCGCATCGACCACATGGAAAAGAACAGCATCGACGAAAAGGTCATCGGCGCGCTCCGCGCCGCCCTGAAGTGCCCGCTATAAAAAAACAGTTTCCCTGAACCCGGATTTCTTTCCTCCCCTCATGTGAGGGGAGGATTGAGGTGGGGTTCGGGGAGCAGGGGGCTTGCCCCCTGCTCTTGTTCTTTCCCGGCGGAGTCCTCTAAGAGACTCCGCCAAGGGCATGGGAATACGCGCCCGTGATGAGGGCCGACCCTGTTTGGCGCGTTGCGCCAACGTGCGACAAGATGGGAGGCGCGGAATTGCTCTTACTATCCGCGCCGGAGATGGCCTGTAGGCCGCTGTCGCACCCGGCAGTGGTTCGTGCCGCTGGTCTTTCGAAAATATCCCGCATCTATTGGACACCGGTGCAACCCATCCTGTAATATGTTACGAAATAATTATGGAGAAAAGATGAAGAGCGTTTGGCGTGTGTTCGCGCTGATTGTGCTTTTGCTGCCGCTGTTGACACTTTCTTCTTACGCGGCGGAGAAAAAGGCGGCGGCAAAGGAAGTGAAAAAGGAAATGAAGGATGCGGTGGTGCTAATGCCGCTGAGGCCGACGAAGGACATTCCGCAGGATGAGATGACGCAGTATGAGGCGGCGCTGGTTAAAAGCCTTTCCGAGAAGTATGTGGTCTACTCCGGCCAGAAGGTTTTGGAAAAGGTGAATGATGTCTACAAGAAGCGTAGCGCCGAAGCGAAGGCGGGCAAAGAGTGCGACGAGACAAAGTGCCTTCAGGATGTGGCGCTGGCGTTCCAGACGAAAGAGGGCTATCCGTTTGTGGCAATCGCTAATATACGGAAGACCGGCGGCGGGTATTCAATTTCCCTTACCATTAATGACGTCATAGAGGAAAAGTCCGTATTTGCCGAGCAGAAACCCTGTGAAGGATGCAATGAGTTTAAAGTGATGGGATTGCTCCAGACGCTTGCGGGCGGCGGGGCCGCCCAGCCTGCCGTGGAAGCGGCGGCTACGCAAGCGGCCAAGGGGGCGGGCGGCAATGATGCGGAGATTGCCTTCTGGAACAGCATTAAGGACAGTACAAATGCGGCTGATTTCGCCGCATATCTGGAATCCTATCCTAAAGGGACATTTGCACCATTGGCGAAGCGGCGGATGGAGAAAACCCCTGCGCAGATTGCTGCTGAGAAAGCGGCTGCGGACAAGGTGGCCGCAGAGAAGGCGACCGCTGAAGAAGAGACGAAGCATCCCGGAATGGTCTTCGTGAAACAGGGGGATGGCGGTTTTTATATGGACAAGACGGAGGTAACGCAGGAGGCGTACGAGCGGGTTATAGGAAGCAACCCCTCGAATTTTAAAGGATGTCCGACTTGCCCGGTGGAACTGGTGAATTGGGATGAAGCGGTAGCCTATTGCCAGAATGTTGGGAAACGTCTGCCGACGGAGAAGGAGTGGGAATACGCGGCGAGCGAAGGTGGGAAGAACGTATATGCCGGGACGAGCAATGAAAGTGAACTGGGCGACTATGCCTGGTACGATAAAAACTCCGGTAATAAGACGTACCCTGTGGGGGGGAAGAAGCCTAATGGCTTGGGGTTGTATGACATGAGCGGTAACGTGTGGGAGTGGACGGATAGTTGGTACGATGACAGCAAGAAGTACCGCGTTCTTCGCGGCGGTTCGTGGTTCGCTAGTGCGTTTTATCTCCGCGCCGCCCTCCGGTTCAACTACGACCCCGTCATTCGGTACAACTATATCGGGTTCCGTTGTTCCCAGTACTAATCTCCTTACACTTTGCACCCTTACCCTTTTACCCTTTTCCCCTTGAAGGGGATTTCCGCCGCGGAGAGTACGCCGCTGATGCCATGCTTTGCATGGCATGCGGCTTTTGTTGTTCCGCGGCTCCTTACGTTTTAGTTTATTCTACCGGCCCGTAAGGGCCTCGGATTTTTTTCCTGGGAGCGCGGGCATCTTGCCCGCTCCTTTGCGGGCTGGAAGCCCGCGTTCCCGGGCCGACAGCGGTTTTTTTTGGGGATGTTATGGGCGAGAAGGAAGACGCGCTAACCAAAACCTATGACCTCATGCTCTGGTTGTTTCCGCATATCGGGAAATTCCCCCGCGATTATCGGTTCATTCTTGGTGACCGGATGCAGAACTGCCTTCTGGATGTCTGCGGTCAACTTATTGAGGCACGATTCAGCAAGGAGAAGCGGGAAATTCTTAAGACCGCCAATATCGAACTTGAAAAGCTTCGCTATATGGTGCGGTTGTGCAAAGACCTCCCCGCTACAGCGGGTTTCCGCGGCGGTTTGCACGCCGCTGATTCCGCTTCGCTCCATTGCGGCAATACTCTTCCGCCGCTCCCTAAGCTTTTGGATTTCAGGCGATACGAGTACGCGGCGGAGGCCATCAACGGCATCGGAGTGTACATCGGCGGCTGGCTGAAGAAAACGGGGAAACAGTAGTATCTATCCGCAGATTACGCTGATTGTCGCTGATTGGGAAGATACTTTCGTAATGGGTGTGGGAGGAGCGCGGAGGGGCTGCAATTAAATCTGCGTACATCTGTGTAATCTGCGGATAAATCTTTAGGGAATGAAAATAGAATGAAACGGCACGGCAATCTCTTTGAGGAAATTGTTTCCTTCCGTTCCTTGCTGGAGGCCAGCCGCCGGGCGCGGCGCGGAAAGAGGTTCGCCAACCCGGTTGCGCGGTTTGAATACAACCTTGAAAACGAGTTGTTGCGCCTGAAACACGATCTCGAATCCATGCAGTACCGTCCGGGGCCGTATTTCGAGTTCACCATCTATGAGCCGAAGCCGCGCACAATCAGCGCCGCCCCGTTCCGCGACCGGGTGGCGCAACATGCACTGTGCGCGGTGATAGAGCCAATTTTCGACAGGACGCACATTTTTGACAGTTATGCCTGCCGGAAGGGCAAGGGCACACACCGCGCCGTTGCGCGCTTTACCGAATATGCGCGGAAATATCCATATGTTCTGAAACTGGATATGAGGAAGTATTTCCCCTCGATAGACCACGCATTGCTGAAGGCCGCAATACGGCGAAAAATAAAATGCCCCAAAACCCTCTGGCTTATCGACCTTATCATAGACACTTCAAACGCCCAGGACGAGGCTGGTTTTCACTTTCCAGGCGATACGCTCTTTACTCCTTTTGAGAGGCGCAGGGGGATTCCAATCGGAAATCTGGCCAGTCAGCTTTTCGCCAACATTTATTTGAGCGTTATTGACCATTTCATCAAGTCCCGTTTTCCGGGGAGCGGGTACATCCGCTACATGGATGATATGGCGCTTTTCGGCGAATCAAAGGACATGCTCTGGAAAGCGTGCCGCGAGATAGAGCCTGAACTGCATGGGTTGCGGTTGCGTCTGAAACCGAACGCCATCCCGAGCCTTCGCTTTAAAAGGGGAGGATTGATGCGGGGTTAAAGTAATAGCCGTTGTCCTGATAAATCAGGCTTGGTGAAAGATACCTCAACCCCTCCTGCACCTCCCCTTGAAAAGGGGAGGAAAGTGGGTTTAGTTGGAATAGAGGCGGGAGTTTTCGTTCAGGATGACCGCGGCGGTCTGCGAGATGAGCTCTTTCAACTTCGGGTCGTCGGTCTTGCCCATCAGCGCCACCAGCGCATCCTTCTTCTGCATCAGCATGTCGGCCATCGGGGCCAGTTGCTTTGCCGGCACGTCGGGGTTCCCCAGCGTATTGCGGTAGAGTTCCAGATCGCCCAGCGCGGCGTCGAGCTGGCGCACCGCTTCGGTCTGGAAGGGGTTCTGGGTCTGCCCCATCACCAACTGCGGGTGCATCACCGGCGCGGGGCCGGTTACCGGTTTGGCCTGCGCGGCCTGGCCCGTTCCCATGGCGCTTTTCAGAAATGAGTCGAACGCCTCGCCCGATACTTTATCGGTTTTTTTCGGTTCCTGGCCCGGTTTGCCCGTGGGATTGATACCATCTATTTTCATTTGGTTACCTTCTTAATAAATTCCGCTGTTACATAAACGTATCGGGCGGCGCTTCTTTTCACTTGATAGACTACTTTGCCTTATCCCCCGCGTCAAACCGGCAAGTTTTTCCCACTCCCGCTTTCCGGCTCGTTGGGCCGATTGGCGGCATAGGCGTCATTATTACTTGTTGGATAATAAAGCGTTATGGCCGATGCATCTTAACGGAATCTTAATATTTCGTTAACAAGGGTGTAATCGCGCTCCGGTAGAGTTGGCGCCATGCCGAACCGCACCGCGGGACGGAAGAGCGTGGGGAATGACCCCCGGCCAAAAACCTTATGGAGGAAGCCTGAATGAAACGGATTCTGAAAGGTGTCGCGATGGCGGTCGCCGTCGCTGGTGGTATCGTATTGACGGCTCCGGCGGCGCATGCCGAACCGGTGAAGGTGGACAGCCGCTATACGGCCTATCACAAGGCGAAGGGGATCAAGGGAAACCTGAACTCCGTCGGTTCCGACACGCTGAACAACCTGATGACCTTTTGGGCGGAAGGTTTTAAAAAGCAATACATGGATGTGAATATCCAGATCGAAGGCAAAGGTTCCAGCACCGCGCCGCCCGCCCTCACCGAAGGGGTGGCCCAGCTTGGGCCGATGAGCCGCGACATGAAATCGAAGGAGACGGACGATTTTGAAGCCAAGCGCGGGTTCAAGCCGACCGGTTTTAAAGTGGCGGTGGACGGTCTGGCGTTATTCGTGAACAAGGATAACCCGGTCAAGAGCCTCACCCTGATGCAGGTGGACGCCATTTTCGGCAAGTCCCGCAAGCGGGGCGCGGCGGCCGATATCACCTCGTGGGGCCAGATCGGTCTCGCCGGCCAATATGCCGGCAAGCCTATCGTGATGTTCGGCCGCAACAGCGCGTCCGGCACCTACGGCTACTTCAAGGAGCATGCGCTTGATAAAGGCGATTTCAAGGATTCCGTGAAAGAACAGCCCGGCTCCGCCTCGGTGGTGCAAGGGGTGAGCGAAGACCGCTTCGCCATCGGCTACAGCGGCATCGGCTATGTGACCTCCGGCGTGCGCGCTGTGCCGCTGGCGGTGAAGGACGGCGATCCGGTGTATGACACCTCGGCCGATAACGTCTACAGCGGCAAATACCCGCTGGCCCGCTACCTCAACGTCTATGTGGCGAAAGACCCCAAGAAGGGGCTTGACCCGGTGGCGAAGGAGTTCCTCCGCTTTGTGTTTAGCAGGGAAGGGCAGGAGATAGTGATAAAAGACGGCTTCCTGCCGCTGCCGTACGAAATGGCGCAGGAGATGCTCAAGCAGCTTAAGTAAGTAAGAACAGCCGCGCACAACGCCGGGGCCGCGAGGCCGCCGGCGTTGTGTTGTTTTGCGGTCTGAGGTATAAGCGTGGTTGAAAAAGGGGTGGCATGAGTCCGGATAAGCACGAAAAAACGGTTCTGCTGAAAGACCGCATCGCCCGTTATCTGATAACGGCGGGCGGGATGACGGTCATTCTTTCGGTCGCGGCGATCATGCTTTTCATTTTTTTCGAGATGCTGCCCCTGTTTTATGCCCCCGAGGCGGAGGTTTCCTCCCAATGGGCGGCCAGCCAGCGCCTTTCCCCCGCGGCGGGCATGGCCGTCGGCGCCGATGAATACCGCGAGACCGCATTCCGGCTGAACGAGACCGGCGCGGTCGATTTTCTTTCCCTCAAGACGGGCGAAGCGCTGAAAAGCATTCCGAACCCCGCGCTGGCCGGAAACAAAATTACCGCCGCCAGCCGCGCGCTCAAACGCAACTGGATTGCCTTCGGCACCGCCGACGGCAAGGCGGGAACGACCGAAGTGCGCTATGCCGCCGATTTCAGCGGCGCGGCGCGGGCCGTCACCCACAGCGTGCGCAACGGCGAACAGCTTTACCAAATCGATCCCGCGCGGCGTCCGGTGCGCCTTGCCGCGGGCGCGGTGGACGAAAACGGCGGCATCGGCATCGCCGCCGTGAAAGACGACGGCGCGCTGGTTCTGCTGTCCGTGGGCGAAAACGGCGATTCCAACATCGCGCCCGCCGACGCGGGGGGGGCGCGGATCACGGCCCTCGCCATGAGGACCACCGGACGGCAGCTTATCGCCGGCGCGGCCGACGGCATGGTCTACGTCTTCGACATTGAAAACGGGCAGCCGCGCAACGCCGAAAATTTCAAGGCTTCCGCCGCCGCCATTACCGCGCTCGGCTTTTTGAACGGGGACGAAGCGCTGGTTATCGGCGATGAAAAAGGGGATGTATCCGAGTGGTTCCCCGTGCGCCACATCATCGCCAAAAACGGCGGCGCGGAGAAGGTGGCGCTGGATCGCGCGCACGGCGTCATTCTTAAGCCCGGCGAAGAACGGGAAATCATCGACCGCAATTACGCCGGCCAGCGCGGCGCCAATCCGGATGTCTCCTTTGCCCCCGTGGGGATGCGATACCTGAAGGTGCGCGGGTTCGCCCCGCACGGCGCGGCGGTGGCGGCCATCGCCCCCTCGCCGCGCGACAAGGGGTTTGTCACCGCCGCGGCCAATGGCCTGACGTACCACTACTCCACCACCGGGAAAAGCTATCCCGTGGCGGCGTTGCAAAACGGCAAGCCTTTGGCGGCCTTCACGCCGAAATCCGACGGCATTATCGCGCTGCAAGGGGATGGCGTGCTGTACGACTATGCGTTGCGGGCGCATCATCCGGATGTCACGTTCAATACCCTGTTCAGCAAGGTGTGGTACGAAGGGTACCCCGGTCCCGCGCACGTGTGGCAATCCACCGGCGGCACCGACGATTTTGAACCCAAGTTTTCGATCTGGCCCCTTATCTTCGGCACGCTGAAAGGAACGCTCTATGCGATGGTCTTTTCGGTGCCGATCGCGCTGCTGGGGGCGCTCTACCTGTCGCAGCTCGCCCCGGCGGGCCTGCGCAATATCGTAAAGCCGGTCATCGAACTGATGGCGGCGATTCCTTCGGTGGTGGTCGGCTTTCTGGCGGGGCTGTGGCTTTCGCCGTTGATGGATCGTCACCTGATGGCATTTTTCATGGTGCTGTTCTCGCTGCCGGCGGCATGGTTCGCTTTTGTGGCGGCCATGTGGGCCGTGCCGTGGCACAAGCGGCCGGACATCAGCGGGCGCTATGAACTGCTCTGCCTTCTGCCGGTGCTTGCCGCGGGGATCGCGCTCGGCATCGCGCTGGCCCCCGCCGTGGAGTCCGGCGTTTTCGGCGGCGACATTAAAAGCTGGCTCTATCATGCGTTCACGCTGGCATACGATCCGCGCAACTGCGTGGTGGTCGGCTTCGCGCTCGGTTTTGCCGTGATACCGATCATCTTCACCATTTCCGAGGACGCGCTCACGGCTGTGCCGCCGTCGCTCACGTCGGCTTCGTTCGCGCTGGCCGCCTCGCGCTGGCAGACCGCCATCCATGTGGTGCTCCCCGCCGCCAGCCCCGGCATCTTCGCCGCCATCATGCTGGGGCTTGGCCGCGCGGTGGGGGAAACGATGATCGTGCTGATGGCCACCGGCAACACGCCGATCATGGATTGGAGCATTTTCAACGGCATGCGGGCGATGTCGGCCGCCATCGCGGTGGAAATGCCCGAAGCGCCGGTGGGGGGGAGCCTGTACCGCATCCTTTTTCTCGTCGGCTTCATTCTGTTTGTCTTCACCTTCGCCATTAACACGCTGGCCGGGTTGATCAGCAACCGGCTGCGGCGGAAATATTCGAGGTTCTAATGGAAGAGCGGAACGAATACCATCGCGGATTCTGGGCCGAAGGGGTGCCGTTCATCTGGATCAGCGGCATGGCCGTGCTGGCGCTGCTGGTGATTGTTACCGGTTTCCTGGGGCTTATTTTCGCCAAGGGGGCCACGCACTTCTGGCCCGCCCCGATGGCGCAGGTTTCGCTGAAAGGCGGCTCCAGCCTGATGGGGCCGGTGATGGAGACCGAGACCGTTTTCCATGCCGCCGGAACCGGCGCCGCCACCCGTTCGCTCCTCAAGATCGGCAACCGCGATGTGTACGGCCTCGATTTCCGCTGGGTGGACGATGCCGCCGTCGAGAAGCGCGGGTATCCCGAAGACGCCGCCGTGCTGGAACGGAACGAATACGGCGATCTGCACGGTTTTATACAAGCGCTGCGGGAGGGGGATACGGCCATCGTGCGCGCCGGGCTGGATTTTTATCCCCTGCTGGAGAAAAAGATCGCTCGCGCCGCGGAGCTTAAGGGGGAAATAAAAAAAGCCGCCGGGGAGGTGGAGCACGCCCGCCAGCCGCTGGCAAAGCTGGAAGTGGACATCCGCCTTCTGGAGGACGGCCCCGAAGCCGGCACCCCCGAGGCGGAACTGAAACTGGAAAGGCTCAACAAGGAATATGACGCGCTGACGCTGAAGCTGGGGGATGCGATCACCGTTCCCGAACAGCGGCTGGCGGCGTTGCGGACGGAGCAGGATGCCGGCGCGATTGAGGTGATGCTTGCCGGCGGACAGGTGAAGAAACTGCCGCTCAAGGATGTGCGCGCCTTTTACCTGCCGAACCGGATGGGTTTGTTCGCCAAGGCGGGGCATTACGCCGGCAAGGTGTGGGATTTTCTCTGGACCTGGCCGCGCGAATCGAACACCGAGGGGGGCGTGTTCCCCGCCATATTCGGCACCGTGATGATGGTGTTTATCATGGTGCTGGCCGGCGCGCCGTTCGGCGTGATGGCGGCCCTGTATATGAACGAATATGCAAAGCCGGGGCCGTTCCTGAATCTCGTCCGGCTGGGGGTGAACAACCTGGCGGGAGTTCCCTCCATCGTCTTCGGCATTTTCGGCCTCGGTTTCTTCATCTACTTCGTCGGCGGCGGCATCGACCGGGTTTTCTTCGCCGATAAGCTGCCGGAGCCGACGTATGGCACCGGCGGCATTCTCTGGGCATCCCTCACGCTGGCGCTGTTGACGGTGCCGGTGGTGGTGGTCGCCACGCTGGAGGGGCTGGCCGCGGTGCCGCGCGCCAACCGCGAGGGGGCGTTGGCGCTGGGCAGCACCAAATGGCAGATGCTGTGGAACGTGGTGCTGCCGAACTCGATGCCGGGGATACTCACCGGCGTTATTCTGGCCATCAGCCGCGCCACCGGCGAGGTGGCCCCGCTGATGATTACCGGCGTGGTGAAGCTGGTGGCCGAGTTGCCGGTGGACGCCGGCTGGCCTTTTTTGCACCTCGACCGCAAGTTCATGCACCTCGGCTTCCACATTTACGATGTCGGTTTCCAAAGCCCCAACGTGGAAGCGGCCAAGCCGATGGTGTATACAACCACCGGCCTGCTGCTCGTCATCGTGGTGGCGCTGAACCTCATGGCGATAGTGCTGCGGAACCGGCTGCGGAAGACCTACAAGGGGGCCGCGCTGTGAACCGGCGGCGATGCTGCGGGGCGGTAAGACACACATTCCTGTGTGTCATCGGCCCGCGGGGCCGACGGAATTGGCGCGGGTTTTGTCATTCTGAGCGTAGTGAAGAATCCCTTTCCGGAAAAAAGAAGGGAAAGAGATGCTTCGCCGTTGGCTCAGCATGACAAAGCCGCCAGCACGCCGTTTTCTTCATTTAACATCGGGAATCGTGGATAATAGGGACATATGGATATACCGATAACCGCGCCGGTTGATGCCGCCGGCGATGTCGCCGTGCATGTGCGCAAGCTGAGCTTTTATTACAACCAGTCCCAGCAGGCGCTGTATGACATCAGCATGGACATCCGCCGCCAGAAGGTGACCGCCTTCATCGGCCCGTCCGGCTGCGGCAAGAGCACGCTGCTGCGCTGCCTCAACCGGATGAACGACGTGATCCTCAACACCCGCATGGAGGGGGACATCCTCATCAACGGTTCGGACATCTACAGGGAAGGAGTCCGGCTGGAGGCCCTGCGGAAGCGCGTCGGCATGGTGTTCCAAAGGAGCAATCCGTTCCCGATGACGATTTTCGACAACGTCGCTTTCGGCCCCCGGATGCGCGGCATGAAGGACAAGGCAACGCTTGCCGGAATCGTGGAGCGCTCGCTCAAGCAGGCCGACCTCTGGAAAGAAGTGAAGGACCGGCTGGGAAAATCGGCGCTCGACCTGTCGGGCGGCCAGCAGCAGCGCCTCTGCATCGCCCGCACGCTGGCCAACGACCCCGAAATAATCCTGATGGACGAACCGGCCAGCGCGCTCGACCCGATCTCCACGGCGAAGATTGAGGAGACCATACAGGTGCTGAAGGAGCATTACACCATCGTGATCGTGACCCATAACCTGCAGCAGGCGGCCCGCTGTTCGGATTACACCGCCTTTTTCTACATGGGAAAGCTGCTTGAGATGGACGTGACGGGCAGGATATTCCAGAAACCTTCCGTGAAAGACACGGAAGACTACATTACCGGCAAATTCGGCTGAGATAAAGGAAAGTTCAACAATGCCACACTACGACAGACACTTCGACAAGGAACTGCAGACGCTCAAGGAGAGCGTGCTCCGGCTCGGCGGCATCGTCGAAGAGCAGGTTTCCAACGCCATCGCCGCATTGATGGATCACAACATCGAGTTGGCGAACCAGACCATCAGCCGCGACCACCTGGTGAACAAGACCGAAGTGGAGATCGATGAAATGTGCATCGACCTGTTGGCCCGCCGCCAGCCGATGGGGGCCGACCTCCGCTTCGTCACCACCGCCATCAAGATCGTGGACAACCTCGAGCGGATGGGCGACATGGCGGTCAACATCTCCGAGCGGGTGCTGGAGCTGGCCTCCGAGCCGCGCCTGAAGGCGTACCTGGATATTCCCCGCATGGGCGAGTGCTGCACCTCCATGCTGAAAAACGCGCTGGACGCGTTCGTCACCAGCAACACCGCGCTGGCCCAGCAGGTGCGCGCCGAGGACGACCAGGTGGACGCGCTGACGCACCAGATTTTCCGCGAGCTGCTGTCCTACATGATGGAAGACCCGCACACCATCGCCCGCGCCACCCGCATCATGTTCATCGCCAAGTACATCGAGCGGATCGCCGACCATTCCACCAACATCGCCGAGATGGTGATCTACATGGTCGAGGGGCGCATCGTCCGGCACACCGAGCCGGACATGCCGCCCGCCAAATAGGCCGCGGAGAGGCATGGCGCGCATACTGGTCATAGAGGACGAACGGGACATCAGCGGCCTCATCCGCTACAACCTCGAAAAAGAGGGGCATCACCTGGCGGTCAGCCACAACGGCGAGGAGGGGCTGGCGCAGGCGCGCGTCTTCAAGCCGGAATTGGTGGTGCTCGATCTCATGCTCCCCGGCATGCAGGGGCTGGATGTGCTCCGCCGCATGAAAGGGGACGACCGGTTGAAACATGCGCCGGTCATCATCGTCTCCGCCAAGGCCTCCGAGACGGACCGCATCATCGGCCTCGAAATAGGGGCCGACGACTATGTGATGAAGCCGTTCAGCGTGAAAGAGCTGGCCTCCCGCGTGAAAGCGGTGCTGCGCCGCGCCGCCGCGCCGGAAACCGGCCCGAAGCTGTTCGCCTGCAAGGGACTCGCCATCGATTTCGATTCCGTCAGCGTCAAGCTCAACGGCAAGCCGGTTCACCTCAGCCCTTATGAGTTCAGGATACTCGGCTTTTTGGCGTTGCACCCCGGCCGCGCCTGGTCGCGCGAAGACCTGCTTGCCAACGTCTGGAAGGACGACGCCTTCGTACAGCCCCGCACCGTTGATGTGCATATCCGCCGCCTGCGGGCGCTTATTGAAAAAGACCCTAAAAAACCTTTCTATATCCAGACCGTCCGCGGGTTCGGCTATATCTTCGGCGTGGAGCCATAGCCGGTGATACGGGGATTCGGCTGGAAAATTTTCGGGGCCTTCGCCATCCTTGTCATTTCACTCGTCATCGCGCTTTCCGCAATCCATTCAAAGGACCGCCAAAACCAGCGGGCGGCGGAGGTGCAAAACATATTCCGCCCCTTGGCCGCGTCGTTTCAGGCGGAGATGCCGCTGACGGGGGACGACCCGCTTCCCCGGCTGCGGGCGCTGGGGCGGATGGTGGAGGTTGAGGCCGCCTTTGTCCGCCCCGGCGGCGAGTCATTCGCCACTTACCGGAGCGAAGGGGAGGCGCGGCAGGATTTCGCCGCGCTGCCGGAGGTCGCCGCCGCGTTGCGCGGCGAAGAGGCGGTGGAATTCCGGTTCAGCAATCTCCTCAAGAAAGACGCCTATTTTATTGCCTATCCGCTCCGCGCGGGCGATGCGCCGGCCGGGGCGCTCCACTTCATGGTCGATCCGGAGCGGATGGCGGGGGCCGGGGGCGGAACCGCCGTCAAGGCGACGGCCTTCACCGCTATTGCGCTGGCGGCGGCCGGCCTGCTCAGCTATCTCATGGCGCGGTCGCTGCGGCGGCGGGTGCGGACGATTTCGGATTATCTGGAAGCGGGAGCGGGGGATGCCGCCCCGGCCCATGCGCCCCGCGTGTTCGGCGACGATTTCGACCGCATCGGCGCGAAGGCCGGCGCCGTCGCGGGGCAGGCGGCGGAAACGGCGGCCATGCTGCGCGAAGAGCGCGAACGGGTGCGCGCCATCATCGAATACATGGAAGACGGCGTGCTGCTGCTGGACGCGGACGGCAATATCCTTCTGCACAACGCCGCGTTTTTAGCGCTCTTCGGCCTGCCGCAACGGACTCTCGACGGGAAGCCGATAGCCGAAACGGTGCGCAACCCCGCGCTGCTCGACCTGCTGGCGCTGCACCGCTCCACGCATAAGACCGTCAAGCGGGAGATCGCCCTCGGCGTTCCCCCCACGCGGCATCTGCTGGCCTCCGCCGCGCCGCTGAAACGCGAAAGTCCCGCGTTACGGGACATCCCGGTCCGCATCGTGGCGGAGCGGGATGCCGGCAGCGCCCGCACACTGCTGATGATCTACGATGTCACCCAGCAGAAAAAGCTGGAAGAGATGCGCGTCGATTTCGTGGCGAACGCGTCGCACGAACTGCGCACGCCGCTCACCGCCATCAGCGGCTATGTGGAGACGATGGTTGACGGCGCGGTGGACGAGCCGGAGACCGCGCGCCACATGCTGGGGATCATCCAGCGGCAGACCGGGCGGCTCGGCCGCCTGATCGACGACCTTCTGGCGCTCTCCAACATCGAGCTGGAAAAAGAGAAGTTCGAGTTCCTCCCGATGCGGGCCGAACCGCTCATCAAAAACGCGGCGCAGATGTTCGCGCAGGCCGCCGCGAACCAGGGGGTGACGCTCGATTGGACCGTGGAAGACGGAACCGCGCCGTTCGAGGCCGATAAAGACCGGCTGATGCAGGTCTTCGTCAACCTGCTCGACAACGCCATCAAGTACACGCCCGCCGGCGGCAAAGTGACCGCCCGCTGCCGCACGCTCACGGTTGACCGGCACAGCGCCGCCGCTTTCGACTACCCCTCGCTGGACGGCAATCCGCTCCTGCCCGAAACGGAGGAGGAGTGGAGCCGCCGCTTTGTGGAATGGTTCGTCACCGACACCGGCGAGGGCATTCCCGCCCACGCCATTCCCCGCCTGATGGAGCGTTTCTTCCGCGTCGACCGCGACCGCTCGCGCGAACGCGGCGGCACCGGGCTGGGGCTTTCCATCGTGAAGCACATCATCATCGCGCACCGCGGCGGCATTAAGGTCGAAAGCGAACCGGGAAAGGGCACCACCGTCCGCTTCGTCATCCCCCTCTCCCGCAAAATTCCCTGACCGCTAACTTGCCATGCCGGGCTTGACCCGGCACCCAGTCACATTATCAAAGCTCTCCGGATCGCCGCCTTGACTTATTGCGTTTCTGGCCTAAGATTGAAAGTAGTGGAGAAAACAGATGAATAAAAATACCGTTTCCATTTCATTGGTTGGCGTTGCATTCATGGCCGCGCTGCTTCTCGCCGTTTCCGAAGGCCATGCCAAGAAACCGGCGGACCACAACATGGAAAATATGGACCACATGGAACATATGGATCATGCCGGGCATGCAAAAGAATCGGCCAAAACCCCGCAACAAAAGGAAGCAATGGGTTTTTTAAAAAAGGCCGACGCAATGTGCAACGCGGGGCAATTCGAGGACTCCTTGCCGGTATATACCCAGGCAATAGCGTTGGACCCCAAACTTGTGGAAGCCTACTTTAAACGGGGAAAGGCGCTGTACCGGCTTGGCGCCGACCTGAGCGCCATTGAGGATTTTTCCAAGGTGATAGAGCTGAATCCTGATTCTTCGGAGGCCTATTTCCAGCGGGGCGTCGTTTGGTACTCTACCGGCGATGAGGAAAAAATGCTCGCGGATTTCAAGGCCGCCGCCCGGCTGGCAAGCATGGATCACACATCCCACGTGCATGTGTTGAAATAACCGGGTATTCAAAGCTCCCGGCAGGGGCGGCACTCCTGCCGCCCATTGCCGTGCGCGCGGCAACAGGGCGGCATATCTGCGCCATGATGTGCCCAATGCTCCCGGTAGGGGCGGCACTCCTGCCGCCCATTGCCGCGTCAGCGGCAACAGCGCGTCATGCTGCGTCATGATGTGCCCAAAGCTCCCGGCAGGGGCGGCACTCCTGCCGCCCATTGCCACGCCAGCGGCAACAGAGCGTCTTGCGCCAATGCGTATCCTACCGGCCGGGCATCAACAGAGCCGCCGCAAGGTACAGAAGGGACGCCGCCAACAGCGCGCCGCTGAAGCCGGCCGTCAGCGCAAGCAGCGGGGCGGATGCCGCGCCGACAACCGATGCAAAACCGTTGGCCCCCATGCACCAGGGGAGGGACGGGTTCGACTTCTCCCCGATCACCCGAAGCCCCAGCGGATAGGGGATGCCCATGGAAAATCCGCAAACGGAGATGACCAAAAGAAAAATCATGCCGTCGCCCATTGCCGACCCTGTGGTTGCATAGCCCCAGTATTTAAAACAGACGGCGGCAAGGCAGACCAGTCCGGCGGCCACCGCCGGAACAAAAAATCCCGGGTTCAATCTTTTGCTGAAAAGCCCTCCCAGCGCCGATGCGCCAAGGAGGAACGGTATGACGAGCGCGGCGGCATTTACGGCTCCACCCAGATAGAGTATCCCTTTCTGGATAAAAGCCACCTCGACCATCATGAACCCGGCTCCCAGCGTCAGGAAGTAAAAAAGGTGGCCGGCCCCGGTTGTTTCTCCCTCCCGCTTCATGGCCGCCAGCGGCAGGATGAGCATGATGAGCGAGAAAAGCCCCGCCTGAAGAAGGATGACAAAATCCATTCCGCCGCCGGTAAGTACCGGCAACCATCGGCCTTCCAGCGCGCGCACGGTATCGGTAATTTTTGAAATGCGGATGTAGTTGTCGAAAAATGGCGAATCGATGGAGGGGGGAGATGTGTTGAACAGCGTTTCCCCGCCGGCAAGCATTGAGCGGACCATGTTGTAGTAGACCGGTTCGGCGAATACGTTATGGCGGTTCGTTTCCTCCTTCCGCAGGCCGGGACGGTAAACCGGGTCCAACGAAAGTTCTTCCGCAACCGATGTCAGGGTTTGCAGGTCGTTGCCGGTAAAGCCCCCTTTTTTATAGATGACATGGAATGTCCCCCACGACCGGTACGCCGCCACGTTTTGCCACCCCGAAGGTTCCATCTCGGCAATGAGGCGCAAGAGGCGGGTCTCGCCCCGTGGCGGCGGAAGAAGCGGGATCGAAGCGGCAAGGATACCGCCGCCGCTCAACCGCTCGAGGCACAGGCGCATGAACTGGGTGGTGAGAAGATAGTTCTCCGAAAGCACGCTTGTGCCCACGCCCTCCGGCCCGCCCGCCAGCGGCACGGATATGAGGTCATACCTGCCGGAACCGTGGAGGTGGAGTCTTGGGTTTGCGCCTATCAGTTCATACCGGCTGTTGCCGACCTTCCCTATCGCATTAAAAAGGAGCTTCTTCTCTTCCAGGACTTGTACGGAGCCCGCCCCAAGGCGGATGGCGGCCTCGGCCTCCGTGATGCCGTTCGCGCCGATGATCAGGACAGTTCCCGGCTTTTGGAACTGGTACGGCAAGGTCACGGGGAGGTGCAGCACGTATTCGGACGGCGCGGTTGGTATCACCGCATGAAGTCCGCCATTGAAGAATATCCCCGTGCCGGCCGGCACGGCTTCTCCAAAAGCGGGATCGAGGCCGGGAGCGTGCCGCAGGTAGGGAGAGGCGACGGTATCGACCCTCCCCTCGGGCCCCCACGATGAATCCAACGTTTTGAACTCGCCGAACATTTCGTACTGGGCAAGGTCTTTGTACGGCGAGAGGGGCGGGGCGAGGAAGGGGAACAGCAAAAGCAGCGTCGCGATCCCCAGCGGCACCTTCCACTTTGCCGAGGCCGTTCGTCCCAGCAGCAGCGAGGAGGCAACCGCCGCACATACGCATACGGCCGTTGCAAGGTTCTTATGGGAAGAGGCTAAAAGCCAGAGCGCGCCCCCCGCCGCCGCGCCGGCCATATCCGCGAAATATATTTTTCCCGCGAAGGCGGCATGCCGTTTCATTATGCCGGTGATGACGAGCGACGACAGGAAAAAAGGAACGCCAAAAAGCGGGTAATACGCGATAAGGTGAAGGAGTTCTTTTATATTCCATTCAAGCTGAACGGGGTCGAACGATACAAGGCCGGACAAGGCCATCGATACCGGGTATGAGAGTCCCAGAAGGAGCGCGCCATGTTCCCATTTTATTTTTTCCGCGATAGCGGGAAAGAGGCGGAGGAAAACTCCCGCGCCGCCGATGCCGAGCAGGGCGGTGGAAACGACCAGCGAGGCAAAGTGGTGCCCGGTGGTGATGACGAACATGGAGGCAAGGTTGATTTCAAAGAGCAGCGTGGAAAGGGTTATCAGGAAGACCCCGGCAAGCGTTTTGCCGCTCACTTCATGACCCTGCCGGTCATAGGAACGAACCTGACGGGGAGGGAGTAGCGTATTTCCACCTTGTCCCCTTTCTTGGTGACAATCGCCAGCGTCTGGAAATGGAACGACCTTGAAAGGGGCAGTATCAACCGTCCGCCATCCTTCAACTGTTTGATCAGGGGCGGGGGGATGTGGTTTGCCGCCGCGGTTATCATTATCGCGTCGAATGGCCCCTTCTCCTCCCATCCGTAATAGCCGTCCCCCAGCCGCGTATGGATGTTTTTATAGCCGTCCTCTTTAAAACGGGCGGCGCTCCGTTGGTAAAGAACCGGCTTTATCTCTATGGTGTAAACTTCGTTGCACAGGCGGGATAGAACTGCCGCCTGATAACCTGAGCCGGTGCCTATTTCAAGTACCCGCTCGTTGCCCTTTAATTCCATAAGCTCGCTCATGAACGCCACGATAAAAGGCTGCGATATCGTTTGCCCTTCGCCTATCGGTAACGGCGTGTCCTCATAGGCCGACGGCATGATCGACGGCGGGACGAACTTGTGCCGCGGAACCGTTCTCATCGCATCGATGACTGTGGGGTACTGAATGCCGTTGCCGATGATCTGGTTTTCCACCATGCCATTCCGTTCGGCGGAATAATCATTGGCCCGCGCGCCGGCGGGCACAATAAGGAGCAGGAAGAAGATCGAGGCATGCCATCGGACAATGATCCATCCCATGTTTCTATTCTCTCATACCATTTCCCGTGCTGGCTTTTTTGGATGGGGGCAAGGGCTGTTGGGTGTTTTGGGGGATTTGGCGCATTTTTCCGCCGGTGAACAATTTGGCGTATCTGGCGGGGGCGGCGTGGGGGGATTGGCGCGCTTGATGCATCGTGGCGGATTTGAAGGAATTGAAGGAACACGCGGAGAAAGGGGGAGAACGCCGGTTAGGGGTTAAATTCCGCGTGGCAGGCGGAGGAGCTTGACAAAATGGCGTGCTGCCCTTATATTTCTAATTATGTCGAAGTATGGAAGTAAGCTCGGAAAGATCGCCGCCGCCTTCGGGGCGCTCTCCAATCCCCATCGGCTGGAGGCGTTTCTCCGCCTGCTGGATTGCTGTCCGCCCGGAACCGCCTGTTCCATCGACAGCGGCGAGGCGGCGCTGTGCGTTGGAGAATTGGGGAAGGGGCTCGGCATCGCGCCGTCCACCCTTTCGCACCACATCAAGGAGCTGCGTACCGCCGGACTCATCAGCGTGACGCGGCGCGGTAAAAACATCGAATGCCGCGTGGAGCCGGAGCGGGTGGCCGAACTGGCGGCCCTGTTTGCGGCGGCAACCGGCGCGGGTATCAACAAAGCTGATAAGGAGCTGAAGCGATGGAAAAAGAAGTGAAACACGACGCGGTGCGCCAAAGCGTGCGCGCCAATTACGCCGAGGTGGCCCGCTTCGGCAACACGGGCGGCTGCGGCTGCTCGCCGGCCGACAGCGCGGCCTCTTCCTGCTGTGGCACCAATGACGACGCGGCGGCGGAGCACGCAAGGATGGCATCGCTGGCGATGGGTTACAGCGCCGCCGATCTCGAGGGTCTGCCGGAAGGGGCGAACATGGGGCTCGGCTGCGGCAATCCGCAGGCGATAGCTTCCATCCGCCCCGGCGAAATGGTGCTAGACCTCGGCTCCGGCGGCGGGTTCGACGCGTTCCTCGCCATGCGCCAGACCGGCCCGTCGGGCAGGGTGATCGGGGTGGACATGACGCCGGAGATGATAAGCAAGGCCCGTAAAAACGCCGTAACGCTGAATGCCGCCAACGTGGAATTCCGGCTGGGGGAGCTTGAGCACCTGCCGGTTTCGGACAACACGGCGGACGTGATTATCTCCAACTGCGTCATCAATCTGTCGCCCGACAAGGCGCAGGTGTTCCGCGAGGCGTTCCGCGCGCTGAAGCCGGGCGGACGGCTGGCGGTTTCCGACGTGGTGGCCACCGCGCAGTTGCCGGACGAGGTGTTGAACGACCTCAAGATGCTGAGCGGCTGCATCGCCGGGGCCGCCTCCATCGACGACATCGAACGGATGCTGGGAGAAACGGGATTCGAAGATGTCCGCGTCACCGCGAAGGAAGAGAGCCGCGAGCTTATCCGCGCCTGGGCGCCGGGCCGCCGGGTGGAGGAATATGTGGTATCGGCGAACATCCAGGCGGTGAAGCCGAAAAAGCGCGCCTGAATTTTACCGCGCGTTTTCAATATGCGTGAAGGGATGTTCCCTTCACGCTTTTTATTTTATACGTCAGGCCGCAACGGTTTTGGAGCCGCACCGCTTTTTAAACGTGCAGTAGGCATACGACACGGCGGCCCAGAAACCAAACCGGAACGTCATGGCGACGACGGTGCGCATTTCATAGGCGCCGCCCATCAGTATGGTAACGCCGAAAGCGGCAAACACCGCCACGGTCGTGATGGCGATGGCCGCGGAAAGCGCGCCTGCCCACGGCGCCGATTTCCAGATTCCGATTCCGGCCGCGATGTACGCAAAACCGGCCATGAAATTAAACCAGACGACGAATGGAACATAATTGCCGGCGGCTTGGCGGGCGGCTTCGGAAAACAGAACCGATCCTCCCGCTTTTATTGTCGCCAGTCCGAATATCGCCGCGAAGATGGAAACGGGCTTTATCCATTTCGGCGCGATTGAATTGTCTTGATCCACGATTTCTCCTTCACATTAAAACAGCCGGAATAAAAAATACTCTATCCCCATTTAGACGCGGATAGGAAGAAAAGGGTTCATGAAAAAAAACAACGCCGCGCGTAAGGTGCCGCTACCCGCGAATCTGGTAGATGCCGGATATGACGGCGGGGAGGATCATCTCGATGCCGTGGCCGGGTCCCGGTTTGAGGATAACGTCGTCGATATGCGATTCGGGGCGCAGCAGGTCGTATGCCTTGTCCGGCGAGCCGGTCATCACGATGAAGCGGGGCATTTTATCCTTCAGGCTTTTGCGCATCGCGTTCACCAGCCCGAAGGCATCGCCATCCGGCAGGATGTTGTCGGAGATGACGATGGCGAAGGGGCCGCTGTTTTCCACGGCCCGCAGGGCTTCCCGCATGTCGTTGGCGGCGGCAATCTGGAGGCCGATGGAGCGCAGAAATGTTTCGAACCGCTGCCGTTGGGCCTCGGAGGAGGAGACCAGCAACAACCGGACGCTGTTTCCCAGCAACGGACCCTTGCGCTGGATGATATCCATGAAGGCCTGGGAGAGCAGTTGATCCCGCTCCAGAATCTGGGGTGAGAAGACGTTGGGGGCGGCGTCCCGTTCGTAAGCCCGCAGCCGGTTGCCGGCGACCAAGGCGGCCATCTTCTTTTCCAGACGGCCGCGGCAGCGGGTTATTGCCTGCTGAAAAAGGTCGGCGTTCACCGGCAGTTCCACAAACGCGGCAAGGCCCGCGTTGTATGCCGCCACCAGATTCGGGACAACCGGGTGTTGGTCGGCGATAACGGTTTCAAACGGCGTGCGCAGCGTTTCGAAGTTGTTGATCACCTTCACGCAGAAAAGGTCGTCCCATACCGGCGGGATGAAGACGATGCCGGGGTCGCGGTCCTTGAACAGCGGAATCACCGCTTCGGCGTCGTGGGCGATTTCCACCTCTTCGGCGGGAATTTCGTGGGGTTCCAGCAGCGTTGCGAGGGAAGGGTCGGGCCGGTATTTGCCGCTGGTGATGAAGTATGCGTTCATAGTCATTCAAACCGGCTGAATTTGACCACCTGCGCCCCGTAGTGTCGCGTCGATATCCGCACCAGGGCTTCTTCCAGAATGCCCGCGTCCGCGGCGCTGGCGAAAAGGACTTTTATTTTTCCGTACATGAACCCTTTTTCTATGTCTTCCAGCGGCGGCACGGTTCCCAGCACGTCGCCGATTTCGGTGAAGCGCTTGTAGATGAGGCAGGCCGCGAGGAACGGGGGTTGTTTGCCCGCGTCGAATTCGATGTAGGCCATGTAGGTGGGGATCATTTCTTTTTTGTATTTGTTGGCGCGGTACCAGGCTTCGTGCGAGAGTTGCACCGCTTCGGCGGTCACGTCGGTTTCGCGGCGGGTCTGCGGCTTTTCGTCCGGCAGGATTTTCGCGCTTGCCTCGAGGATGGCGGTGGAGGGCTGGTCGGTCCACTGTCCGGCTTTGCTGGAGCGGACCACCTCTTCGATGTAGGCCACGCCGTCCATCAGGATGTCCATCACTTCGGCGCTCATCGGCGCTTTGCCGCCGCGCACGCGATCCAGCACCGATTCCACGCTGTGAATGGTGGCCCCCCCCTTGGCGAAGCCGATCATGATGAAGTTCCCCTTGATGGTGTGGTACATGCGGAACGCCTTGTTGATGTGGTCGGCGTTGCCCGTATCCGATTCCAGCGCGAAGAGTGATTCGTTGAGCGCGGGCATCAGTTTTTCTATTTCCACGATGAATTCCTGCGTGGCGGCCGCGGCGTCTTCGACCCGGATTTCGCCGGTTTCGGCAAGCGCGGCGGCGCTGGTTGCGGGTTCGGCCGCGGCATGGTATTCCCCTCCCTCCGGGGTTTCCGCGGCGGCTGAGGTTTCCGCCGCCATCGCTCCGGCTTTCTTGCCCGGTTCGGCCGTTTTGCGCAGTCCCCGCACACCCCGCTTGCCGATGGCGCGGTCGATGAGCGACGGCACGTCGATGATGAATCCCAGCTTCCGCCCGCCCAGGATGGTGGTGCCGGAAAGCCCTTCCACGGCAAGGGCGCCGTTGAAGGGGATGATGACCAGCTTTTGCGGCGAAAAGAACTCCGATATTTTCAGGGCGACGCTGAACCCTTTGTGGTCGACCACCAGCACCTGCACCAGGCCGCCGGTGTCTTCCAGCGGCCCCTTGTCGATGACTTCGTTGAGGCTGTACAGCGGCAGGAGGTGTCCCAGATACTGGATCATCTCCCCCTTTTGCAGCGTGGTATGCAGGTCTTTGCGTTCCACCGAAATGGTGGTGACCACGCTGTTGATGGGGAAGGCGAAAAAGTAATTGCCCGAGCGGACCACCAGCGCGTCCAGTATGTTGACGGCGGAGATCAGCGGCACGCGGAAGGTGAAGAGACTTCCCTTGCCGGGCGTGCTGCGGAAGGTGACGATGCCCCCCATGCCGGTGATCTGCTCGCGCACCACGTCCATTCCCACGCCGCGCCCCGAAACTTCGGAAACCGCGGCGGTGGTGGAGACCCCCGGCATGCACATGATCTCCAGCGCGTCGTCTTCGGTGAAGGGGTCTTCCTGCGCGATGATCCCCATGCTGACGGCTTTGTGCCGCAATGCCTGGATATCCACCCCTTTGCCGTCGTCTTCGATTTCGATGAAGGTTTCGTTCTCGCTGTTGGAGGCGCGCAACGATACCACCCCCTCCTCCGGCTTGCCGGCGCGTTGGCGGGTGAGCGTGTCTTCGATGCCGTGGTCGATGGCGTTGCGCAGCTGGTGCGATATCGGGTCGTAAAGCTTTTCCACAATGGTTTTGTCCACGGTGGTCGATTCCCCCTCGAACTCGAAGCGGACCCGCTTGCCGGTCTTGCGGGCGATGTCGCGCACGAGGCGGCGGGTGCGGAACGAGAGGTCTGTCAGGTCCACGGTGCGGATGGCCTGCACCAGATGGTGCAGATTCGACGAGATGATGGCGGAGGTGCCGGCGAGGTCCTTCGCCCCGTCCACCGTTTCGCGGGGAACCGGCGTTTTGTGGTCGTGGAGTTGCTGCAGGTGCTTGTAGGTGAGGTCGAGGTTGCTGGAGGTGATGATCACCTCGCCGGCCAGCGTCAGCAGCTGGTCGAGGTTTTCCAGCTTTACCAGCATGTTTTCGGCCTGGCCGTGTTTTTCCGCCATGGTCTCCCGCTTTCCTATGCCGGGGGGAGCACGGTGGCGGTGATCCGCGCGATCACCTTTTCCACCAGGTCCCGTTCTATCGGTTTTGCAATGTAGTCGTCGGCGCCGGTGCGCAGCCCCTTGATGATGTAGTTGCCGTCCACATGCGTGGAGACCACCACGATCGGCAGGGCGCGCAATTCGGGGATTTTGCGTATTTCAATGCACAGCTCGAAGCCGTCCATCTCCGGCATGACGATGTCGGTGAAGATGAGGTCGACCTTGCTCGTGCGCAGGACTTCGAGGGCCTCCACGCCGTTGGCCGCTTCCAGCACGCTGATGCCCAACTGTTGAAGGATAACCACCAGCTTTTTGCGGGTATTTTCGTAGTCGTCGACGGCGAGCGCCTTCAGACCTTCAAATGTTCCTGGCATATCCGCCCAAGCCCCTAAAATGGTTTCCGCCGTAACGACACGCGGCCTCCTGTTAACCAGTGGCATTTTATCAAATCCTTGCCTAAAGATAACTATTTTAATTTGCCGCGTAATATTGATTTATAATTGGTTATCCGTTACATTCTTTCCGTTAATACCCGCGCCCGCATCTTTTAACTTGAGGATTTTTTGCAATGAGACATTTCAATCCCTGGCATTCCCTTGAAACGGGCGAAAACGCCCCTGCCACCGTCAACGCGCTTATCGAAATCCCGATGGGGTCGAAAGTGAAATATGAGCTGGATAAAAAAAGCGGCCTGATGGTGGTCGACCGCGTGCTGTACGGCGCGGTCTATTATCCGGCCAACTACGGGTTTATCCCGCGGACCTACTGCGAGGACAATGACCCGCTGGATATTCTGGTGCTCTGCCAGGAAGAGGTGTTGCCCCGCACCATCATGGAGGCGAAGGTGATCGGTTCCATGGCGATGATCGACGGCGGCGCGGAAGACGACAAGATCATCGCGGTGTTCCCCGGCGACCCGGGTTTCGCGCAATACAACGACATCAGCGAGCTGCCGAAGTTCCTGCTGGCGGAACTGCGCAAGTTTTTCGAGGATTATAAAAAGCTGGAGAACAAGGCGGTGAAGATAGAGGACTTCTACCACCGCGACGGCGCCATCCAGATGGTGCGCGACGCGATGGCGCTGTACGAGGCCAACAAGGACAAGCTCCGCGAAGGGCTCTGACTCCGGCGGCGTTTGCGGCCCGCGCGGCCCCGCGGCTATAATCATCGTATGGCGATTGATCTGAAAAACATCCGGGAGAAGGTGGCGGCCGGCCTGCGCCTTTCGTTCGAGGACGGCGTTTTCCTGATGACCTCCCCCGATCTGCTCGAGATCGGCGCCATCGCCGATATCGTCCGCCGCCGCAAAAACGGCCGCCGCGCCCACTACATCGTCAACGCGCACATCAATCACACCAACATCTGCGTGAACAAGTGCCGCTTCTGCGCCTTCCAGCGCGGCGCGGAGGAGGAGGGAGCCTACGCCATGAGCCTTGAAACGGTGATGGAGGAGGCGAGGGGCGGCTGGGCTCCCGGCGTGTCGGAATTCCACATCGTCGGCGGCCTGCACCCCGGCCTGCCGTACAGTTACTACCGCGGCATGATCGCCGCGCTGCATCAGGCGTATCCCGATGTTCATTTGCAGGCGTTCACCGCCGTGGAGATAGACTACTTCGCCCGCATCGGCAACATGGGTATGGAAGAGACCCTGCGCGACCTCAAGGATGCGGGCCTCGGCTCGCTGCCGGGCGGAGGGGCGGAGATTTTCGATCCCGTCATACGCAAAAAAATCTGTCCTGACAAAATTTCCGGCGAGCGGTGGCTGGAGGTGCATGGGGCCGCGCACCGCGCCGGTATGCGGTCCAACGCCACCATGCTCTATGGCCACATCGAATCGCCGGAGCACCGCGTGGATCACCTCATACAACTGCGCGGGCAGCAGGACCGCACCGGCGGCTTCCTCGCCTTCATTCCGCTGGCGTTCCACCCGCTCAACACCGATTTCGACGAGCGGCATTTCACCACCGGCCAGCTCGACATACGGATGCTGGCGGTATCGCGCCTGATGCTGGACAACTTCGATCACATCAAGGCGTTTTGGATCATGATATCGCCGCAAATTTCGCAGATGTCGCTCTTTTTCGGCGCGGACGACGTGGACGGCACGGTGATAGAGGAAAAGATCACCGCCGCCGCCGGGGCGCAGAGCGGCAAGGCGTTCACCGAGGCGCGGCTGGTGGAGCTGATACGCGAGGCCGGCTTCGAGCCGTTCAGGCGCGATACCCTGTACAATTCCGCCGGCGCCGCGCCGGAGCGGGAACCCGCCGCGGTTTCGGCGTGAGGCGGCGCACATGCCGCTGACCAATCTCGCCGCGCAATATCAGGCCGGGTACCGGCTGAAATTCGGCTGCCACGATTTTCTCAATTCGCAGCCGATTGTCTACCCGATAAAAGAGGGGCTGGTCGATACGCCGTTTGAAACCGTTTTCGCGCCGCCCGGCGACTTGGCCGACATGCTGAAGGACGGCGCGCTCGACCTGGCGTTCATCCCCGCCGTGGAATACGCCCGCATCCACGGGCTGCGCATTGTTCCCGGCTTTTCCATCGCCGCGCTGGGGCCGGTGCAAACGGTGCTCCTTTTCTCAAAGCACAGGATAGAAGAAATTGACACCGTGGCGGTGGAT
Source organism: Nitrospinota bacterium (assembly GCA_016217735.1). Taxonomy (NCBI): domain Bacteria; kingdom Pseudomonadati; phylum Nitrospinota; species Nitrospinota bacterium. Next base: position 18,574 of record JACRGQ010000021.1, on the reverse strand, counting down.
CACCGCAGCCGGACGTCCGTTTCGCTGCTGCGGGTGCTGATGGCGGAGTTTTACAAAAAAGAGGTGGAGTTCGCCATCACGCGCGACGTCCACGGTTTTCTCGACGCGGCGGAGGACGCCACGCTGGTGATCGGCGACGAATCGTTCCGCGACGCGCATGGGCGGCATGTGTACGACCTGTCGGAGCTATGGCACCGTTTCACCGGCCTGCCGTTCGTTTTCGCGGTGCTCTGCGTGGCGCCGGGATGCGAAGCGCATGCCGCGGTGGCGGCGTTGCGGCGGGCCAAGGAGGTGGGGATGGGGGTGCTGGACGAAATCTGCCGCGCTTCCGCCGCGCGCGCGGGGATAACGGTGGGGGAGTGCCGCGATTACCTGATGAACCGCATCCGCTACGACCTCACGGACGCCGATGTGAAGGGGCTGCGGCTCTTTCTGGAACTGGCGCACAAGCATCAGGTGGTGCATGCCTTCGCGCCGGTCGCCTTTTACCCCGGCTGACCTAAAAGTTCATTGAAAAACCATTTATGCATGTCATTCTGAGCCAACGGCGAAGAATCCCTTTCCGGCAAGAGATGCTTCGGCAGGCCTAGGATGGCCGGGCTACTCTTCCCGCCGTTCTTTCCCCAGGCACCCCACGCAGCGTTCCGCTTGGGGAAGCACCTTGGTCAGCAGATAGTAGGCGGCGATAAGGGCGACCACTATGCCGGTGCTCACCACCAGTTCCTTGATGGAGCGGTCGAAGAACTCGGCGCTCATGGGGTCCTGCACGCTCATCATGGCGCTCACCATCAGGATGCGCCGGATGGATGAGATAACGCCGATGAGGATAAACGGCGTGAGCGAGATGCGCCGCTCCGTGAGGTAGAGCAGCACCGTGCTGAATATCTCCAGAATGATGACCACCAGCAGCACGTCGTTCACCACGTTGAGGATATTGATGGTGGTAAGCCCTTTGGCCAGGTGCATCACCGCGATGCCGATGAGCGCCGCCGCCGAGAAAAAGAGGATGAAGGCTATGAAGTAGTAGGCGATGTCTTCGGTGAAGTAAAGCCGGGCCAGCACCGACGGCTTTTTTGGCATCGTTACGCCGGGGTAGAATTTGTCTTTCCGCGCGTTGCACCGGGGGCAGGCCCACGAGTGCGGAAGCGCCTCAAACGGGGTGCCGGGGGCCGCGCCGCCTATTGGATCCCCTTTTTCGGGATCGTATATGTATCCGCATACGCTGCATTGAAATTTTTCCATTGCCGATTCTCCTAGTTTAAGGGAACGGCCCCATCATAGCGTATTATTTTGGCGTTTGTGAACCGGGAATGGGTCTCAGGTTGGTACCGCGGGATTCATCCTGCGGTTGTCCCCGAAGGGGGCAATGCAGTTCAGTCCGCCGGGTTCAGGATTCAGGAGCCGTCATGCATTCCTTGAACCATGCGCAAAACTCGTTCGTGCAGTTGCGGTAGCGGCGGAAGCAGTCGCTATTCCACTCGGAAAGCTGGATGTTCCTGACATGGATGGTTCGTAAAATATCTTCCTTCGTGCTTAGCTTGTACGGGGAATCGACGGCCAGCGCTTTGGTGAACTCCTCAATCTCGTTTTTTGTCATGATGCACTCCTTTCCCTTTACCTCCATTTTACCAAATTACCTTGTTGACTCATAATAGGTTGAATAATCAGTGTCTCCTGGCAAGTTCCCGGGGCGCAGGGCCATCTCCAGCCAATGCCCGTCCACGTTATGCGATCAAAAAGCCTTGAGTTATCCTTTCAGGATCATTATGCTGATTATATCAATTGACTTAATTGGGGGTATGTAAATGAAAAAATCGGTTACCGCGATGGAAGCCCGCAAGAACTTCGGGAACATGCTTAACAAAGTTGCTTTGAAAGACGACAAATATATTATCAGCCGTGCCGGAAAGCCGATTGCGGCGGTGGTGTCTATCGGCGAGTTAAAGAGAATGGAGCAATCGGAAGAAGAGGCGCGTGAGGAGTTTTATGCATGGGTGGATGACATGCGGGCAAAATTTAAGGGAACAAAGCCCAAAGAGATTGAAAGACTTGTTAAGGATGCCGTTGCATGGGCAAGAAAACAACCTGACTGAAGCATGAAGCAGGTTGTTATTGATACCAATGTCTTTATAAGCGCCATTCTCAATCCAAAGGGGAGTCCTGCCGCGATTTTCAAGCTGGAGAGGGAAAAGAAAATCAAAATACTGGTTTTCCACCCGATCCTGCAAGAATATAGAAAGACTTTGTCGTATCCCCATCTCCAAAAGAAACACGGCTTGTCAACAGAACAAATCGGCAAAAAGATGTTGCGCCTTGTGAAATATGGAAAGTTTATTAATCCGGAAACGAAGCTGGACATTATTGCCGATGATCCCGATGACAATATATTTCTTGAGTGCGCCGTCGCGGGCGAAGTCGATTACATAATCTCCGGCGGCAAACACCTGAAAGACCTGAAAAATTTCAGTGGCATTAAAATTCTCGATCCCGCCGCCTTCTTGAATATCAGCGGACATGATCATGATTAGAATTAGCGCAAAACAAATATTCTTGGATGTTGATCATTTGTTGATTTCAAGGGGAATAATCAGCGAGAAAGACATCAGTCGATTGGACGAAAATATGACCCTATTACACAACCGGGGGATGGATAAGCTTAACAAGCGGCTTGAGGAGGCACGAGGCAAGACTTTTTGGGATACCATCGCCGAGCATAACTTTGCCGTAAAATTATGTCGGCAACATCCCTCAATATCCATATCCTATGAACCCGAGTCGCCCAATCAAGGAGAACGTCCAATTGACTTTGTAATGAAGAAAGGGAGCTTAACTTTCAATATCCAGATGAAGAAATTATCTAAGCTGGAATGGGATAACCGACGCGACAAATTTTTGATGCGAATCAAGGAAGAAACAAAAAATATAAAAATCGGAAAGAGGTTTGAATTATCTCTTTCAGTCGATTTCGACGAAGGCATGTTTGAGCAACTTGTCGAATTTATCAAAGAAAAAGCCCAGTTGGACGCGGAACAAATCCACAATTTTGACAGCCAGGGCAATCGGGCGGAAGTAAGGTTCTTGGTTCCATCAAAACAATTGTTGGAATTGACATATGCCGGAGGAATGACCGCCTTGGAAGCAAGGGACATAACGGGTGAAGATAGTGGCCAAATAAAAAAATCTATCAGGAACGCTGCCGGAGCCTTTGCCCATCCATCAGGCCAGAACAGCATCAATCTGATCGCAATGGAAGCAGACAATAAGCAAGACATAGATATTTGTGATGCTCTTTTCGGAGCCGAGGCCATTTTTGCGGGGGATGGGAAGCACTATTGGTCAAGAAAGGATGATGGCATGTTTTTTGACCGTTGTTTTGCGGAAAAAGTGGCTGGGGTTATTGTCCTGAGGCGGAAAGAGGAGCCTTATATTCCACCTTTTGCTAAGGTCGAAGCTTTAGCAAAACGGCTCGATATTTCCGCTGATGAATGTATGAGAGTGCTCCAACAACAGGGAATAATTAGGTGCATTTGCGACTACGATGCGCTTCTTTACAAGAATGATAAATTTGAGCACCTTCTTGAAGAAATCAAAGCTGTTTTGCAATTTGATATGGTGATTGATCGTAAAATGCGCCCCAAAGGAAGCAATTTCACCTTGTAATTTGTTTCCGAAAGATGTCATGCCCGTGCAGACGGGCATCCAGAGCCTGGATTCCCGCCTACGCGGGAATGACAACAGGGGAGAGGGTTGGCGCGAAAAAGTTTTGCGTTTTGGGCCGCCGGTAAAGTTGGGATGGCCGGCGTAAATGCGTGAAATAGCGGTTGCGGATATCAGGGACGGCTTCAGGTGCGCGCCTGTACGCTTTCCATCCAAGCGATGCACTCGGCCATTTTTTGTTTCATCTCCCCCAACGGGTAGTGCGCCCTGCCGCCGTGGCCGGGAAGTATCCATTCAAAGTCGTATGCCGCCAGCCGTTTCATCGAGGCGGTCTGCTCTTGCCGCGAATACCAGCAATGGTTGTTGAAAGCCGTGGGATGGGTGCGGTTTGGGTTTTGCGCCAGATGGTCGCCGGTGAAAAGGAACGCGCCGTGCAACAGGCAGATGGAGCCTTTGGTATGCCCCGGCACCGGGATCACCAACAGGTCGCCGGCCAGCCGCACAGGCTCAACGCCTTCCACCGTCACCTCCACCGCAGTCAACCCGCGATGCAGGTCGGATCGGTGCATGATCCGTTTGCAGCCGAAATGCGCGGCGAACCGCTCGTGTTCCCCCACATCATCCCTGTGGGTGAGAAACATCAGCGCCACGCCCCCCATCTGCTCCAGCCGCCGTACCAGATCCGGTTCGAAGCGCGGCGCATCGATAAGCACGTTCCCTTCCGGCCGCCGGATAAGGTATGACGATGCGCCGAAACTGAGCGGCGAGTTGTAGCCGTTGTAGTACACATTGTCCGCGATCTTTTGCGGAAAGAGTTCGACGGCCGGCGCCCCCGCCTCTTCCGCCGACGGGCCGATGGAGCCTGCGGGACATGCCGCGCTTGCCATCAGCGCCAGCGCGCGCTCCTCATCGTTCGTTGGCTGGCGTTGGACGTATGATCGCCCGTGGCGCTCGGCAAAGACGGCCGGAGCCACGGCGCGGCACGCGCCGCTGTTGATGCAGGTGGCATCGACGAAAAACTCGCCAGTGACGTTAGCGTTGAGCGATTTTGATCGGTCGGCCATGAGTTGCCTCCATAGGCGCTGCCTTATTATTTAATTGTACCACCGCATACAAAGCTGTGGTCATTACGTGGCGTTTTCGCCGGATGGGCATGGCCGCCGTGGAGGCGGCGCGCGAAAAAGTTTTGCGTTTTGGCCCGCCAGTGAGGTTAGAATAGCCTCCGTATATGCGTGAAATAGCGGTTGTGGATATCAGGGACGGCTTCAGCGCCGCCGCCGTGTATGCCGAAGGGCTGCAAGGGGGGGCGGTGAAGGGAACCGCCCTGATAAAGGGTTCCTTCCTGCGGGAAGCCGCCGCCGCGCAGGTGAAAGAGGCGCTCGACAAGATTTCCCCCGATCCCGATTATCTCATCCTCCTTTTGCCGCGCTCCCTGTTCCACCTCACCTCCGCGCATATCCCGGCCCGCGACGCCGAGATGCTGGCGCGGATGATGGAATTCGAGGTGCCGCGCCATTTCCCCATTCCCGCCGACCGCCTTGTCCACTCCTACACGGTGGCGGAGCGGACGGATGCCGGTTACACGGTGAACCTCGCGGGGCTCAAGCTGGAAGATTTCAACGCCTATTACGATGCCGCCCGCGCGGCGGGGCTTCACGCCGATATCGTTTCGCTTTTTTCCGCGGCGTTTTTGCCGGCGGCGGGGGATGCGCCCCGCGCATCCGCCGATATCGCGCGGGACGGTTTTGACCTGACCCTCGCGCACGGCAAAAAAACAGTCTATTCACGCTGGCTCCGCTTCAAGCCGGAGCTGGACGAGCGGGATTTTTTCAGCGCCGGCATTTTGGCCGACACCCCCGCCCCGCAGGTGGCCGATCAGATCGCCGCCGAGTTTGACCGTCTTAAGCTGGCGTCCGGGGTGGACAATCTGCCGGAGTATCTGGATAACCTGACGATCACCGGCGGCGCGGCGCGGCTGCGGCAAGCGGCGGCAAACCGCCTTGCCGCGCGGGCCGAACTGAAGAGCGCCAAAGTAAAGACGCTTCCCGTGGAAAAAGAAAATGACGGGGTGGAATATGCCGCCGCCGCGTTCGCCGCGGCCGGGTTTTATCATGATGGCGCGGCGTTCAACTTCATCCCGAAAACCCAGCGGCGGCTGCGGCACCATATCGTGCGGCGGCTGTTGCGCGGCGCGGCGGCGGTAATCGCGGCGCTTATGGTGGTGTGGGCCGGCACGGCCTACGGCGTCCGATGGAAGGCGATGCACCGCCTCGAAACGGAACTGGCGGCGCTCAAGAGCGAGGTGCGCAAAGGGGAGGGGTTGCAACTCAGGATGGGGGAGTATCAGGCCTACTTTGACGGCATGAACGCATTCGCCGCCCAAAAATCGTTCAACCTTGAAATGCTTGCGGCGCTCACCGGCGGGCTGCCGCGCGACACCTTCATCACCGAGCTTGAATTCCGCCCCTGCGCCGTCACTATCGCCGGGGTCTCCGCCAATGCCACGTCCCTGTTGAAGGCGATGGAGGGTTCCGGCGGATTGAAGAACGCGCAGATGCTGGCGGCGGTGCAGACCACCCCCGCCGGGGAACGCTTCAAACTGGGGATGGAGTGCAAATGATGGACTTCTCCCGTTTTTCCCGGCGCGAACGGCTTTGGCTGTTTTTCGGCGGGGGCGCTATCGTCCTCATCCTGCTCTATTTCGCCGTGGCGGAACCGCTGATGGACCGCTGCCGCGCGATGGACGGCGAGATCGCCGGGCTGGCGGAGCGCGTGGAGCGCTACCGCGCGGTGGTCGCCGGGGCGGGGACGGACGGGCAGCGGCAGGGGGCGTATCAGGCCGCCCTGAAATCGGTTGAGGATGCCTGTTTTACCGCCGATACCGACGCATTGGCCGCCGCGCAGATGGCCGAATTGGTGCGGGCGAAGGCGCTGGCCGCCGGCATCACGCTGGGAACCAGCAAGCCGGAAAAGGCGGCGGATTTCCACGGCTACCGCGCCCTCAATTTGAGCGTGACTTTTAACGCGCCGCTCGCGGCGCTTGCCGATTTTATGCGGGAGATGGAGAACGACCAAAAACGGATGCAGATACAGGAGGCGAAGATCGCCTCCCAGCGGCAGGATTATCCCGACGACGTGGCCGAGACCCTTTCGGTGCGGCTGCTGATCGCGGGATTGCGGTATCTGCCCCCCAACACCAACGCGGAGGCGAAACAATGAGCGTGGAAGAACGGATACGGGAAATGCTCGCGCCGGTGCTTGAGCGCGAAGGGATGACGCTGTACGACATCGATGTGGTCGCCAGCGGCCCCCACCAGCATTTGAAGATATACATCGACCGGCCCGGCGGCGTGACTTTGGGGCACTGCGAAACGGTGAGCCACCATATTTCCGCGCTGCTCGACGTGGAGGACCTCTTCGCGGCGCATTACGTGATGGAGGTCTCGTCGCCGGGGCTTACCCGCAAGCTGACCAAAGAGGAACATTTTGCCAAGAGCGCGGGGAACTTCGCCCGCGTGGTGTTCAGGAAAGGGTTTAACGGGCCGGACAAGGCCGACGGCATGCTGGAAGCGTCCGGCGGCGGCAAATACCGGGTCGTCCCCGCGCAAGGGGAACCGGTTGAATTTACCTATAACGACGTGGCGCGCGCCAGGCTGGATTTTGAAGAATGAAACAGAATCTTAAAGAGATCATAGAGGAAGCGGCGCGCGAGCGGGGCATCGGCGGCGCCGTGCTGGTGACCGCCATCGAAAGCGGCATCGCCCTCGCCGCGCAGCGCAAGAGCGGCGAGCACAACCTGCGCGCGAAGTTCAACACGGAGGACGGCACTTTCTCGCTGGCGCAGGTGCTGGCGGTGAGGGACGAGCCGCTGGACGACAGCGAGATATCGCTGGCGGAGGCCCGCGCGGTGAGGGAAGACGTCCGTGCCGGCGATATGCTGGAGATACCGTTTGATTTTCCCGATCTGGGACGGCTGGCGGCGCAAACAACCCGCGGCGTGATGCGCAAAAATTTGCGTGAACTGGAGACGGAACAGCGGGTGGCGGCGCTGGCCCAGGACTACGGCAAGCTGATTGTGGCCACCGTGGTGGGAAAGAGCGAGCGCGACGAGTATCTGTTGAAGGCGGGGGAAACGCTGGCGGTGCTCTCCCGGAAAGAACAGGCGTTCCGCGAAACATTCCACAACGGCGAGGTGATCAAGGTCATCATCGTCGGCGCGGAGCCGGGCGGCGACGACCCGGTGTATACCGTTTCGCGCACGCACCCGCTCCTGCTGCGCCACCTCTTCGCCCGCGAGGTGCCGGAAGTGGCCGACGGCGTGGTGGTGATCAAGGCGCTGGCGCGCGATACCAGCGGCCGGGCCAAGGTGGCGGTGATCGGCACCAAACCGAACGTCGATCCGGTTGGCACCTGCATCGGGCCGGCGGGACAGCGGGTGAAGAACATCATCAAGGAACTCAAAGGGGAGAATATCGACATCATCCCCTGGTCCGAAAATCCGGAAGAGCTGATCGCCGCGGCGCTGACGCCGGCGAAAGTGAAGAGGGTGCGGTGCGATTGGCAGGCGATGACCGCGTACGTGGAACTTGAGCCGGATCAGCAGTCGATAGCCGTTGGCAAGGGGGGGCTGAACATCCGGCTCGCCTCGCGGCTCACCCGGTGGACCATTAACGTCAAGTAACCCGCTTTATTCACACGGAATAAAGAGGCGGCGTCAGATGCCGAAAAGCTCGTGTTCGATCTGCGCGCAGATGATGTGGCCGATCAGGATGTGGGCCTCCTGTATCCGCGGTGTGTCGGATGAGGGGATGTGGACACAAACATCGGCTATGGCCGCGATTTTCGATTCCGTGTTCGCGCCGGTGAGGACGGCGGTCTTGAGGCCCATTGATTCGGCTTTCATCACCGCCTCCACCACGTTCGGGCTGTTGCCGCTGGTGGTGATGCCGATCAGGAGGTCGCCCGGCTTCCCCAGCCCTTCCACTTGTCTGGCGTAAATGGCGTTAAAGCCGTAATCGTTGCCGATGGCGGTGATGGCGGAACTGTCGACGGTGAGGGCAATGGCGGCAAGCGGCGGGCGGTCTTTGCCGAAGCGCCCCACCAGTTCGGCCGCGATGTGCTGGCAGTCGGCGGCGCTGCCGCCGTTGCCGCAGAGCAGTACCTTGCCGCCGTTTTTAAGCGTTTGGGCAGCCGCCCGGCCAATGGCCGCCACAGCTAGGGCCAGCGCGGCATCGTGCGCAAGTAATTGAATAACCGATATGTGTGAGCTAACGGCTTCTTTATAAATATGCTCCATCGGGCGGATTATACCGGACTTCGGTATCAATACCAACCGGAGCTTTTAGGCGTATAATGTAATTGAGGGGTGGGTGAAAATGTCCGTGGCAGGTTGGAATTAGTATCGGCCGCCTTGTAGAGTTGAAGGATCCCACCAAGCCTCCTTGAACTCAGACCCCCCTAACCTCCCCCAAGGCGGCCGATTTTTTTTATTTTCCGCTTCAGTATCGGCGTCGATTCCTCAATTACGAACGGCCTGATGATGATAATGCGGAGCGGCGCGTCTTATCCGCCAATGATGCCAAGCCCAAGGTATTCGTGGAGTTGCTAAAAAAGTATTGCGATTCGTTACGGTGGAGATTAGAATTTCGGGGAGAACTGGAGATCAGGCATTTGCTTTGTCTTTGAAATAAGTGGGATTTTAAATTATCCGGTTTAGAGGAGATCATTATATGTTCGGCAAAAAATTCGGCATTGCTTTGGCCGCGGCTCTCATGCTGGCCGCCTGCGGCAAGAACGCGTTTGATTCGCTGGCGGATAAGAACTCGGGCGCCGCCACCAAGGAAGCCGCGCAGATCGCCATCAATAACGGCGATTACGCGACGGCCGTCACCATCCTCCAGGCGCAGTGTCCAAACAACACGTGTCCCGACAATGCGACTTCCCAGCAACTGGCCACCGCCTACATGGGCGCCGCGGGCCTTGACGTGTTGACGGTTGCCAAGAACGCCGACACCAATAAAAGCGGCGGTTCCGATTTCGCCACCATTTCGAAGGGGCTGCCGACCGCTATCACCGTTACGAACCTGAACACCATCGTCAATGCCACCACCGTTCTCAGCAACCAGAAAACCGCATCGGGGATGAAACCGGCGGGCGCGGCGGGGGTCAGCCAAGCCGCTTCCGGCTGCTTGGCCAGCTACACCGAAGAGCAAAAGAGCCTGCTCCTGCAGCTTGGAATTTCGGAAGCCACGTCCACGATCCTCGCCATTGGCTCGCAGCTTGGCGGGTTTGACGCCAACGGCCTGCCGAAAAACTGCAACGGCAATTGCGGCACCGCCGACCTGACGCCGCTGAATGCCATATACACCGGCACTGTCACATACGCCGATTATGCCGCCACCGCCCTGGTGGCCGCCTCTAAAGACCTCGTCTGTGTTTTCGGCGGCAGCGCCAGCAGCACCAACAGTACCTCGCAGGCGATCAACAACCTCGCCGCGAACATTCAGAATATCGGCAATATTGCGGCTGGCGATCCCGCGCGCTGCAACCAAAAGGCGCCTGACGGCTATGTGCCGAATTTCGCGGGCGGGGATGTAACAACCTATTTGGCCGCTTGCCTGAAATAGGTTTGATGGCTGGATATCAGGGGAGAACGATTTAATGAAAAAAATGATGCTGGCTCTTTGCGCCGTGACGGCTATCGGGGCCGTCCCCGCCGGCGCGTCCGAGATGGACAAGCTTTATTCCGGCGTCCGGCCGTTTGGCATGGGGAACGCCTTTGCCGCCGTGGCGGACGACGAAAACGCGGCGTTTTACAATCCGGCCGGCCTGACGTATGTGGAAGAAGGCAGGGTGGAACTGATCAATCCAAAGATCGATGTTTCCACCAACACGCTTGATTTTCAAAAGGACGCCAGCGATCTTAAAACCGGCGACACCGTCGCCGCCGTGGACATGATGCGTAAATACATCGGCAAACACCAGCATTTGGCGGTGGACCTGTTCCCGAACTACACCCGGCATAATTTCGAAATCGGGGTGTTGGGAAAGGTCGTGCTGGACGCCGAGGTCAACTCACCCTCGTTTCCGGTGCTGCAGGCCGACCTTAAGAACGATGTCGGCATCGTTGTGGCGCTGGGCCACTCCTTTATGGAAGATCAACTGCGCATGGGCGTTACCCTCAAGTACATCCAGCGCAAGCGTTTCTACAAGGAGTACACCGCGGTCGATTTCGCCAACAGCAACACCAGCTACAACTTCAACGATAACCTGAAGAGCGCTTCCAAGTTCGGCGCCGACGTGGGAGTCACCTACCAGTTCGAAAACAAGGACTGGAAGCCGCGCGTCGCGCTGGTGATCCAAAACATTGGCGACATGAATTTCGGCGATTACCAGGCGACCGCCACTTCGCCGGTGATACCCAACGCGATTAAGCAGCAGATCAACCTGGGGGCCGCGGTCACCCGGGATATCTGGATCGCCAAGGCCACCCTCGCGGCCGACTATAACGACGCCGCCGGGAACGTGGGCACCGACAAGGATAAGGGAAAGCGCCTGCACATGGGGGCCGAAATCAAGTTTCCCAAAATCCTCGCCCTGCGCGTTGGCTTGAACCAGGGCTACATGAGCTATGGCGCCGGACTCGACTTCTGGCTGCTCAAGCTCGACTATGCGTACTACACGGAAGAAGTGGGCGCCTATGCCGGGCAGCGTGAAGATGCCCGCCACGCGCTGGAATTAAGCATCGGTTTCTAACCCGTCTTTTTGTAAGCGCCGCCGCCGGTAACGGGGCGGCGCTTTTTTTGTTTTCCCGGCGGCAGGGAATAGGACGCGCGGCCTCTTAATCCTGTTGTGCCGTTTCCGGATTGGCGTACAATTAAGTCATGACCACGGAAGAGCGAAAACCGCGCGTACGGTTCTTCGAGCCGGTTCCCTTTGAGCATGAGGGGGCGCGCTATGTGAATCTCCGCGATCCGTTCCACTACACCCCCGAGGGGCTTTCGGTGAGCCTGCCCGCTTTCATGCTGATAACGTATATGGATGGCAGCCGCACCATTGATGAAATTTGCGCCGCGTTCAAGGAGGAGTATGGCGGCACGGCGCAGCCGGAGGCCGTGCGCGGCCTGGTGCGGGACCTGGATACAAACCGCCTCCTTGACAACGAAAATTTCGCGCTCCAAAAGCGGCAGGTGTTCGCCGCGTTTGCCGCCGAGCCGGTACGCCGCGCCGCATTGGCCGGCGGCGGCTATCCGGACGACCCGGCCGCCGTGCATGCGGCGCTGGACCGCTTCATTCCCGCCGGCGGAGGAAACGGCCCCGCGCCGTTCGCCATTGTCGCTCCGCACATCGACCTGCGGGCCGGAGGGCCGGTCTTCGGCGCGGCCTTTGCCCGCCTGAAAAACGGTCCGGCGGAAACGTTCGTCATCCTCGGCATCGGCCACGCGCTGGAAGGGGATTTTTTCGCCTGCATCGACAAGGATTTTGAAACCCCGCTCGGCATCAGCCCGGTTGACCGCGAATTTCTCGCGGCGCTTGAAAAGGATTTCGGCGAACCGCTCTACCAGCAGATGTATGCGCACAAGCACGAGCACTCCGTGGAATTCCAGGCGCTTTTTTTGCAAAAGGTGCTCCCCGGCGGGCACCGCATCGTCCCCATTCTCTTCTCCTTTCCCGAAGTGATAGAGGAACTGGCGCACCCGGTTTACAACCGCCAGCGGGTGGATCGTTTCACCGCCGCGCTCAAAAAGCAGATCGACCGGTTGGGGGACAAAGCCTGCGTCATCGCCGGAATCGATATGAGCCACGTCGGCAAGCGGTTCGGCCACGCGGAAGGGGTGTCGGATGGCCAACTCAAGGAGATCGAGCGGGAAGACCGCGCGGCGCTCGCTTTTGTGGCGGCGGGCGACAAGCGCGGCTTCGTGGAATATATGAAAGAGGTCAATCCGAGGAATCATGTGTGCGGTTACCCGGCGCTGTATACGCTTCTGGGCCTGCTGGACGGGCGCAAGGGGGAACTGATCGAATATGGGCAGAGCGTGGAAGGCGATTTTGACGCGGTGGTCGGTTTCGCCGCGATGTCTTTTCCCCGGTAACTCTTTTTTCTTGGTGGCGCGGACACTCCTGTCCGCGTTGGCCCAAGGGGCCACAAGGGTTTGTGTTGCGCCTAGCTCCGCCGGATGCAAAACCGCGGGGAAACCCGCTATAATCCGGTTGTGGATAATAACGGCAAACTGCTGGAAGTCGCGGGGCTGCGCACCTTGTTCCCGGTGAAATCCGGGCTGTTTGGCAAGGCCGCCGGCCATGTACGCGCGGTGGACGGCGTGTCGCTGGCAATCGCGCCGGGCGAAACGCTTGGCCTCGTCGGCGAAAGCGGCTGCGGCAAGAGCACGCTGGGGCGTTCCATCCTCCGTCTCGTCGAACCGACGGAAGGGGAGGTGCGCTTCGAAGGGGAAAACATCCTCGCCTTCGGGCGCGAACGGATGCGCCGCTTCCGCCGCAAGATGCAGATCATATTCCAGGATCCCTACTCATCGCTCAATCCCCGCATGACGGCGGGGGATATCATTGCCGAGCCGCTGGATGTACACGGGCTGGCGAAAGGGAAGGAACTGGCGGAGCGCGTGGCGCAACTGATGGAGCAGGTGGGGCTGCGGCCTGAGCACGCCCGCCGCTATCCGCACGAGTTTTCGGGCGGCCAGCGGCAGCGGATCGGCATTGCCCGTTCCGTCGCGCTCAATCCGTCGTTCATCGTGGGGGACGAGCCGGTATCGGCGCTCGACGTTTCGGTGCAGGCGCAGGTGCTCAACCTGCTGGCGGATCTCAAGGAGCGGTACGGCATCGCCTACCTGTTCATTTCGCACGACTTGTCGGTGATCCGCCACATCAGCGACAGGGTGGCGGTAATGTACCTCGGCAAGATTGTGGAAGAAGCCCCGCGGGAAGAACTGTTCCGCCGTCCGCTGCACCCCTATACCCAGGCATTACTGGCGGCGCTGCCGGTGCCGGATCCCGTCCGGCGGCGCAAAACCATAATGCTTAAAGGAGATTTGCCCTCGCCGATAAATCCCCCGTCCGGCTGTTATTTCCACACCCGCTGTCCGGTGAAAGAGCCGCGTTGCGCGGCGATTGAACCGTCGCTCGATGAAGTCTCCGCCGGACACAAGGTCGCCTGCCTGTTGGTGGAACGCTAACCGCGCGTTCCCATGCATATCCGCCTGAAGTACGGCAAAGGGGAGGTGGCGGCGCCGTTGCCGGAGAGGTGGCGCGTCACCACGCACACGTTGCCGCCCCGTCCCGCCCTTCAAAACCCCGCCGCCGCGCTGGAGGCATTTCTCGACGCGCCGGTGGGCGCAACGCCGTTTGACGAACTTTTTAGGGGAAAAGAAAAGGTTGCCGTCATAGTGCCCGACATCACCCGCAAGGCGGGGGCGCATCTGCTGCTTCCCGCGTTGCTGGCGCGGTTGGAGCGGCTTGGTTGCGGACCGGAGCGGGTGACGGCCGTCTTCGCCTCCGGCATCCACCCGCCGCAGACGGATGAACAGAAGATTTCAATCGTGGGGGCGGATGTTTTCGGCCGCTACCGCTGTATTGAACACAACGCGCGGGGCGGGTGCGTTGTGCGCGGCGGCGCGGCGCTGAATCCTTTTGTGGCGGCGGCGGACGGCATTATCGTCATGGGGTCGGTAAAGGCGCATTATCTCGCCGGCTTCGGTGGCGGCAGGAAAGCGGTGGTTCCCGGCGTCGCATCTTACGCCGACTGCCTCCGGCTCCACCGCCTGTCGCTTAACCCGGATGCGCCGGGGCGGCATCCGCGCATCGGCCCCGGCATCCTTGCGGGCAACCCGATGCATGAAGCGGCGCTGGCGGCGGCGAAAGCGGTGGGGGTCGATTTTTGCGTCAACACCGTGCTGAACCCGGCGGGAGAAATAATTTTCCTTAACGCGGGGGATTTGGAGCTGTCCCACGCGGCCGCGTGCCGGTTCGTGGCGGAGTATCAGGGGGTGTTACTGAAGAAACCGGCCGATGCGGTTATCGCCTCGTGCGGTGGATTTCCGTCCGACATCAATTTCATCCAAAGCCATAAGGGGCTGGATAACGCCTGCCTCGCGGCAAAAGACGGCGGGGCGGTTTTGCTGGTGTCGGAATGCGCGGCGGGGATGGGCAACCCGGATTTTCCAGGGTGGTTCGATCATCCTGACGTTGCCGCCATGGATCGCGCGCTGCGGCAAACATTCGTCATCAACGGCCAGACGGCGATGGCCACGCGGGAAAAGGCCATGCGGTGCCGCGTGGCGCTGCTCTCGGCGCTTCCGCCGGATCAGGCGCGGCGGATGGGGGTGACGCCGGTGCGGACGCTTGAAGAGGGGATCGCCTTCTGCCGCGCCGCCGCGGGGGAAACGGCCGATGCGGCGGTTTTTCCGGACGCCGGGCTGGTGTTGCCGCTGGCGGGGATGGGGCAAACGCCGCCGCCCGCCTGATACGGTTTAGACGGGAGCCTTGCCCATTTGCACACGGAGCTTTTCCAGCTTTTCGCCGGCGCGGAGCAACCCGTAACGCGCGAGGTAGGCCGCAGTTCCCGCGGAATTTCGGGCGCAGGCCTTTTTCAACTCCAGGAAGGCCTCCTGCTTTTGGTTGAACTGCCGGTTCCAAAGCGTTAGGGCCATTTTGAGGTGCGCTTGCCATGTGCCGCGCAACGCGGTGCGGCGTTCGGTGATGCCCCCCGCGCAGACCGTTAACAGATCGTCCAGCCGGTGGCGGTAGGTGTGCCCGCCCAGCACCAGCGTTTTTCCCGCCTCCGCCATGCGGCGGCGCAATTCGTCGTCCGCCAGATATTTTTTAACCACCGCGGCCGCGTCGTCAAACCAATGCACATCGCAGTTTACGCCGGGAGTGAAGATGCGGTAAAAGCCGCTATCCAGACTTTTTTGACCGATAACCAGCGCACCGGCGGCCGGCGCCTCGAAACTGCGCATGTTCAGATCGTACCGGGCGCTGACGTTCAGCACGATCTTGCAGCGGCTGTAGAAAGGCCCCACTCTTCCAAAGTATGGGATATTCGTTGTGGTGACGGTCACGCCTTGCCGCTCCAGCGCGGCGAAGAATTTTATCCGGTCGGAGTTGACGCCGCCGACGTGCCCCACATCAATGTCCCGTTCAACGCCAATACCGGCGTGAGCTTGGGGGTCGCAGCAGTAGGCCAGCCAGCGCAGGTGGGGGTAGCCGTAAAACCGCCGCGTCTGCACCATCCGGTCATATTGCGTGAAAAAGGCGTAATCGAACAGGGCGCAGTATTCCTTGTGCCACCGCAGGTTCAGGTGGTTGTCCAGCGCCCAGAAGGCGGTCGGGATATCGCACTCCGCCACGCCGCGCGGGAGGAACGCTATCCCCTCCGAGGTGTCGGTAAAAAGGAAAATATCCGGTTTTTGCGGCATATCCCGCGCCGCCGCGGCGACATCGACATCAGGCCGGGTTTTTATCGAATCCGCGTAGGGGCAATCGACCGGCGTAAGCCACGTTATTTCGTGGCCCATCCGCTTGATCTCGTGATATATGAAATCGGCGAAATTGCCCTTGCGGAAACTGGCGGCAAACAATATATGCATAATCGATTTATCATAAATGATTTTTTCGTTTGGTTGGATCAAAATTCAATGACGCGGATACAATGATGCGGAGGTAAAATATCGCGATGAATGCAGCGCTTTTGGATGGTTCGGGCAAGCCCGTAATCTGCCCCTTGTGCGGAGCGGGAGGGATGGGGTTTCTGTTCGAGAGCGCCGGATTCCATTTTTACCGCTGTCCATCCTGCACCTATGTGAAGCGGGGCGAGCCGGCCTCGGCGACGATCCACAAATATCATGATGAGTCCTATGCCGCCCAATATGGCGACGAAGCGGAGCAGCGCCTGAAAAAGCGGGGGGTTTTGGGGCTTTGCGCCCGGTTTGCGCCACGGCGGGCCCGCCTGCTGGATGTGGGCTGTTCGCTGGGATATATGCTGGAGGAGGCGGAAACAATGGGGTGGGAGGCCTATGGCGTCGAGCTTTCCGAAGATGCCGTGGCGAAGGCGCGCGCACGGGGGGTAAAAAACATCGAGGTAAAGGATATCGTCGATGTCGACTTTCCCGGGGGTTTCTTTGACGTCATCGTAATGACCCATGTGCTGGAGCATCTGGACGACCCGTTCGGTTATTTGCGCAAAATGGCCCGCTGGTTGAAGGAGGGGGGAATCCTTTACATAAGCGTTCCCAATTTTTCCAGTCACTCCGCCAAAAGGGATGGAAAGGACTGGACGACGCTGGTGCCCGAAGAGCATATTTCGCAATTCACGGCGCGCGCGCTCAAGGCGGCGGTTGAAAAATATTCCGGGTGCGCGGTCCGGGAGGTTTCCGGCGACCACCGTTTTGGCGAAGAGCCGCGCGGCATGATGGCAACAATCAGGTATTTCCTTGGCTACCTCAAAGACCGGCTTTTAATCGGCCGGGGCCTGTATGTTATCGCCCAAAAGCCGAAAGGGGCTTCCCGCCGCGCGTAAGGGCTTACAGATTGCAGTTTTTGCAGATGTCGAACGCCCATATGCCGCTGCTTATCAGGCGGCGGGCCTTGACGTAGGCCGGATCAAGCCAGATGTCGCGCAGCTCTTTTTCCCCCGCGTTGCCGAAGGTGACCGATGAGGAGAAATCGTTGCAGCAGAGAACGGCGTTCCCTTTGTAGTCGATGGTGAGGTGGTTCACCAGAAAGCAGTAGGGGTGGCGCGTGTGTTTGATGTCCACCAGCCCCCCCCGGTTGTTGAGCATATCCCCTTCTTTGCGGTAATACATTCCGTGGAAATCGACGATCTCCACTTTGTACAGTTCCGGCCTTTCCGCCTTGATGTACGCCAAGGTATCGGCAAGCAGTTTTGGCATCGCCGGGGAATGGAGCGATATCCGGAAGGAATCCACCCCGGCCTCCATGAGCGCGAGGTATTTTTCCACTGAGAGGAAATCGCCGTTGGTGTAAATGGCGATTGTGGCGTTCGGCAGTTTTTTTCGCGCGTAGGCCATAAAGCCGGTCAGCCGCTCGTCGGTCAGCGGCTCGCCGTAGAAATGCGGCGAGAGGCGTCCGGCAAAACCCCAACGGGAGAGCGAATCGATAATTTTATAAAACAGCGTTTCGTCCATCGGCGCTTCGGGGCGGCCGACCGTGTAGTTGGGGCAGTAGACGCATTTGCGGTTGCAGTACGAGGTGGTTTCTATCTCCACCGTTTTGGGGGGGCGCACCGGCCCGATCAGCGCGCCGGCATACCGCACCCATGCCGCGAATTTTGAATGTTTCAGTGACATGGCCGGCCTTTCCCTACTTTCCATTTTCGCGGTTTGGCATCATGACGTCCGCGGGGGATGCGGGGGAGGGGGCATCGCCGCTGCATATCCGGCATATTTCATACGGCCAGAGGCCGGACCAGGAGCGGCGGCGGATATCGAGGTAGTCCTTTTTGTTCCAGATGTCGATGAGGCGTTCGGCGGCGGCGTTGCCGAACCGGTGTTTCGAATAGTAATCCATGCAACAGAGGATGACGTTCCCCTCCACGTCGATGGTGAGCCGCTTGAAATTGCAGTAATTGATCTTGCCGGGGTGTTTCACATAAACCGCGCCGCCCCGGTTGGAAAGCTCCTGCTCCTCGTCGCGTTCGAAGATCAGGAGGTTTTTGGCGTATTGCGAGCCTTTCACCGCCTCTGTCATCTGGATAAAGGCGGGGGAGGGGGTGCGGTCGTGTTGCGATACCTTTATGCAGTCCGCGCCGCTCTCCACCAGCCGTTTGAATTTTTCAAAGTCCAGCAGATCGCCGTTGGAGTAGACCTCCAGCGTGGCGCCGGGAAGCTGTTCCCGTGCGTATCGCAAGAAATCAAATAGCCGCTTGTCCAAAAGCGGCTCGCTG
>JACRGQ010000020.1 GCA_016217735.1 Nitrospinota bacterium | reverse complement strand
TCAGATCAAGCCAGAGGACGCGTTAGGAGCGATTGCGCGTGGCAAGCAGTTGGTGGTTGTCGGTGATTCAAAGCAGTTGCCGCCAACAAGCTTTTTTGATCGCGTTGTTGATGGTGACGCCGCCGATCCAACAACTATTGAGGAATCTGAAAGTATTCTGGACACTACGTTGCCCATGTTCCCAGCTAGACGGCTTCGTTGGCATTACCGATCGCAACACGAAAGCTTAATTGCGTTTTCGAATCATTCTTTTTATGAGGGTGATTTAGTGCTATTTCCATCGCCCCATAAGGCAACTGATAGCTATGGCATCAGATATACAAGGGTGTCTCGCGGCTGCTTTATTAACAGGCGTAATATGGAAGAAGCTAAAATCATTTCAGAGGCTGTTCGAGAGCATTTTAAGCATCGGCCGGAAGAGTCTTTGGGCGTGGTAGCAATGAACGCTGAGCAGCGCCTTCAGATTGAAAGTGCTATTGAAATGCTGGCGAAGGATGATGAGGTATTTCAATCGAGCCTGGAAAAAGATTCTCAAAGAGATGAATCCCTTTTTATTAAGAACCTTGAAAATGTTCAAGGCGATGAACGTGATGTGATCTTTATTTCAATGACCTATGGCCCTCAAGAACCTCGCGGAAAGGTTTTCCAACGTTTTGGCCCAATTAATTCGGGAGTTGGGTGGCGTCGCTTGAACGTATTATTTACTCGATCGAAAAAGCGCATGCATATTTTTAGCTCTATGGAATCAAAAGACATTATTGTCGCTTCGACGGCTAACCGTGGCGTACAGGCACTTCGTGATTTTATAGCCTATTGCGAGACGGGCATGCTTTATAGAACAGAACGAGAGAGTGGGCGCGCGCCGGACAGTGATTTCGAAATTGCGGTTATGGCAGCGTTGCGCAATAAGGGGTATGAATGCATCCCGCAGGTTGGTGTAGCTGGCTTTTTTATAGATATAGCAGTGGTTGACCCTGGCAATTCAGGGCGATTTTTAATGGGGATCGAGTGCGACGGTGCCACCTATCATTCGGCAAAATCAACGCGCGATCGTGACCGACTGCGGCAAACAATCTTGGAGCGCCTCGGATGGCGGATACGCCGGATATGGTCGACTGATTGGTTTAGGAATCCACACGATGAGCTTAGGCCGATCATTCGGGAGTTAAGCTCACTAAGAACGGAAAACGTAAAAGGATTTGAGCAGAAATATGAATCAGAAGCTAAGGAAATAAAACAAATAGTCGATGAGGTTGACCAGCAGGAGTCCGCTATCGAAAAGTTTATATCGGAAAATAAGGGGCTTCGGGAAAGGTTAGTTAAGTATGATAGGGAGGTCATTCAGAGAGAATTGCCAAATACTCCCGAGAATCAACGATTACTTCGGCCAGCAATGCTGGATGTGTTTTTAGAGAAGAAACCTACAAGCAAATCTGAATTTCTTGAATGTATCCCCGGCTATTTGAGGCAATCAACCGCTGCTACAGAGGGGCGGTATTTAGAGCACGTGTTAGAGATCATTAATGCTTCAATGGGATAGGTACCCTTGAGAGACATTCGACTGTAGTCAAATTGTAGTCAACTGGAGCGAAATTGGCGGAAATCGCCGGAATTGGCGGAATTGGAAGAAAGCCCGTAACATGCTGATTTTAGCGTGGTAGCGGCCTAATCAGCGCATCTTCAGGCGGTTATAAAAATAGCCCAACCCAGTTTTCTAATCCGTAGGTCGCGTGTTCGAGTCCCGCCGGGCGCACCATTTTCATGCCGTGTTTATGCGGCGCATCAGCGATATATCGAAACTCGTGATGCCGTATATTGTTGGTTATATAACGTATGTATAATGCTAGCAATTATCACGGGTGAAAAGTTGCATGAGTTTAGCAATATCCTCATCCGAGTCCTTGCTTCCCTGATAAGCGGACGGATTTTATAGAGGGAGCGGAAATAAAGAAGCACCTGCGGAGGTGATGGTGTTGAAAAAAATCACTTATTCACGCCGGAGGTGTCGATAGTTGCTTTACCTTGTGATCCGTAAAAAAACCGAGAACGATCTTGGCCGGACGCGTTGCCTCATGGGAAAAGGCAACCGAAGGAGGCGCGGATTTTTGATCGATGCCTAAAGATTCAGTGAACCGTAAATCATTAAAGAACCCCCGGAGTTTTTTCTCAATCTCTTTTTTCAGATGGAACGGATTCAGCGTTGCATGAACTGCCCGGAGCCTTTCCTTCGCCTCATCGGCGGCATGGGAAGAATCCGGCAACCGCTGATAGGGGGTGGCCGGCGTATCGTACTTTTTGATGTACTTTGAGTTCCCCGGGCCGATGACCCGCCCCCATTCGTCTACTTAAGCGCTATCTCAACAAGGGAGAAGTCATGCCTCCGGCATGATGTACACACTTGTATCTGAGAGTGCGTACCCGCCGGGAAAGGGAAGGGAAGGGGGGATTTGGGCGCCCGGCCGGTTAGGCGGCCGGCCGGGCTTTTGGACGCAGTCAAAAGGATACGCGCCGTCTAAACAAGGAGGCGAAAACGGCGTTCCCCTCTTTAACTTCTAATTTCTAAACTCGTATCCCTAAATTTCCGCACGTTCATTTTATGCCCCCGCCGGGGGGTTAGGCCCGGCGGGGGTTGAACAGGACGCAGTGTTTAAAGGCGTCGGTCGAAACAAGGAGGCGAAAAATGTTTGACCGTCCTAACACTCCTTACTTGCATTGTCATTGCCGGGCTTGACCCGGCATCCAGAGGCTTTTTCCTTAAAACTTTCCGGGTTTCCCCTGCTTCATGTCCCCGCCGGAGTTCCGGCGGGAATCATGTCATCCGCTTACCGTTTCAGATTCACCGCTTCCGTCATCATTTCGTCGACCGTGGTGATGATGCGGGAGTTTGCCTGGTAGCCGCGCTGGTTCTGGATCATCTTGACGAACTCGCTGGCGAGGTCGACGTTGGAGAGTTCCAGCGAACTGCCGAGGATCGTCCCCAGGCCGCCCGCGCCGGCGGTGCCGTAGAGCGGCTGGCCGGACTGCATGCTTTCGGCGTAGAGGCTGCCCCCCTGGCGGCTTAGGCCCCAGGGGCTGGGGAAGTCGGCCATCGCCAACTGGTAGAGCGCCTGCGTCTGGCCGTTGGAGAAGAGGCCGCTGATGACCCCCTTGCCGTCGACCGAAAGCCCCTTCAGTGTGCCGGTCGAATAGCCGTCCTGGATTATCGATGTGGTCGTTGATCCGGCGCTATAGCTGGTGATGTCGCCGTACAGCGCGGTGGTCGCCGGGTTATAGAGCGCCCAGGTCATCGTAAGCGGCGCGGCGCCGGTCGGGAAGCCGCTGATCGAAAGGGCCGGGTTGGCCGCCGGTGTTACCATCTGCCCGGCGGAGTCGAACGTCATGGTGCCGGTGCCGCCGGCGCTGATGGTGCCGGAGGAGGCGGCGACCGTGTAGTCCCAGGAAAGCGGCGTGACGGCGCTCTTGGTGAAGCTGTAGGTGAGCGTCACGCGGCCGCCGAGGTTGTTGTACACGTCGAAGCTGGTGCTGAAGGTGGCGCCGGCGCTGGCGGAGGCGTTGAGGTTCGCGCCGATGCGGAACTGCGTGGTGGCTTTGGGCACCGACTGCACGCCGCCGAT
This sequence comes from Nitrospinota bacterium, assembly GCA_016217735.1. NCBI lineage: Bacteria > Pseudomonadati > Nitrospinota > Nitrospinota bacterium. The sequence continues at coordinate 37,707 of JACRGQ010000020.1, read as the reverse complement.
GTTGATGTTGCTGATTTGGCCGGTGGTGTTCACCACGCCGTTGAGGGTGCTGGTCACCTGGTAGCCCTGCACCACCATGTCGCTGCCGTTCACCAGTTGCCCCTGGTTGTTCAGGGAGAACTGGCCGGCCCGGGTGAAGTATGAGGCGCTATTGGCCTGGTCTTTCACCACGAAGAAGCCGGAGCCCTGTATCGCCATGTCGGTGGCGTTGGCGGTGCTTTCAAAGGATCCCTGCGCCCAGGAGGGGGTGACGCCGGACAGGAATGTGCCGCGCCCCATCTGCATGGTGGTGGATCCGTTTGAAATCGAGTTGGAGAGGATGTCCGAAAACACCGTGCGGCTCCCTTTGTAGCCGACGGTGTTGACGTTGGCGATGTTGTCGCCCGTCACGTTCATCGCGTTGCCGAGCGTCATTATGCCGCTGACCCCGGAATACATTGCACTGTTTAAACTCATGACCAGCCTCCTTGTTTAGTTAAGAAAAATGCCCTTGTTTTTTACCGCCGGGGAGGTTGCCGCCGTGCCTGGCTGGCTTACCTCCATGACGTCGCCTAACTGTATCTTGGTGTTGCCGAGGTTCAGGTATGAAACGCCGTTTTGTATGCTCACGGATTTCACGATGCCCCGCATGAACGTGGTGGCGGGGATGTTGTCGCCGGTGAGGTTCTGCGCGTTCACGCTGAAGGTGTAGGTGCCCGAGGCCACCGGTTCGCCCGCCGCGTCGCGGCCGTCCCACGTCACCGAGTTGTCGCCGCTGTCCTTCGCGCCGGCGTCGATGGTGGCGACCACGTTGCCCTTCGCGTCGCTGATCGAGATGGAGGTATCCGAGGCGTTTTCCGGCAGGCTGAAGGTCAGCGCGCTCGCTTTACCGCCAGAGACGTCGACGCTGTTGCCGGCCGCTTTCACTTCTTTGCCGATCAGGCCGAGCGCCTGGGCGTTGTTCGCGGAGATGCTCGCCTGCGTCATGATGCCCAGATTGCTGTTCACGTTGTAGAGCTGTTCGAGCTGGCTGAACTGCGCCATCTGCGAGGTGAATTCCGTGTTCTGCATCGGCGAGAGCGGGTCCTGGTGCTTGAGCTGCTCGATGAGCAGCTTCAGGAACTGGTCTTTGCTTAAGGTGCCGGCGGAGGCGCCGTTCGCCGAACCGCCCGGAAGCAGGCTTCCGTTCGACGCTTTTTGCGGGGTTGCGGAGGTTTCGGCGCTTGAACTTACTATCATGGTTTTTCTCCTATGCCGTGAGGCTGATCCGGTGACCGCCGGCCGGGCGGCGCATGGACGGGATGTTTACCGCCGGTTCCGCCGCGCGCGGAGCGGTGCCGGTGAAGGGGGTCTTTGCCGCCGCTTCCCATTGGGACTGGTTCGGGTTTTGCGAATTGCCGCTGTTCCGCTGATCGACGGAGACCTGCATTTTGTCCACGGTGATTCCCTGTTGGCGCAGCACGTCCTTGAGCTGGTCGAGGTTCTGCTCCACCACCTGCTTGACGGCGTGGTTTTCCACCAGGATGCTCGCCGTCACGGATGAGTCGTGCATCGTCAGCTTGATGTCCACGTTGCCGAGTTCTTTGGGGTTCAGGCTGATTTTGGTCTGCGTGGAGTTGGGGAACTGGAGAATGCTCGCCTTTTCCACGATCTGGTTCATGACCTTGGCGTTGGGCTTTGCCGTTTCCGCCGCCTGCGTTTGCGCGGCGGCGTGGGCCGCTTCGGCCTTCGTTCCGTGCGCGGCGTTGGCGCCGGCGGTTTCGCCCGCTTTGCCCGGCGCGGCGCTGAAGTCGGCTTTTGGGGCCGCGTCGGTTTTCGTTCCCTGCGCGGCGGCGCCGGCGGTTTCGCCCGCCATGCCCAGCGCGGCGTTGAAATCGGTTTTTTGGGCCGCGTCGGCCGCGGTTTCGTTTTGCTGCGCGGCGGCCGTTATCTGGGCATTTGCCTGACCATTGAAGGAGTTCCCTTTGTTGCCGCCGTTATCGGATTGCGCGTGGTTTTGCGCGGCATCCTGCACGGCGGCCTTGCCCATATCGGCGGCCGGGGAGCCGCTGGGCTGGGTTTGGCCGGACTGCTTGGCGATATTGGCGTTTTTGGGCGCCGCGGTGTTATCGGAGGTTTTGGCGTCATTGAAAGAAACGGAAGAAATATTGAGTTGGGCGAAAAAATCCTGTTTTTGACTGTTATCCAGTTTCAGCACGCCGGCGATTTTATCCATAACCGCTTGCGCCGTAACGGCGTTGCCGCCGGTGGCGTTCATGCCGAGCATCGTGGCGAGGTTCTGTTCCTTGCCGCCCGCCATGAGGGCCGTCAGTTGCGGCGCGCCACCCTGATCCGCCGTGACGGATACCTGCATCTGCTTAAGTTCGTTGACGCTGATGTTAAGCGCCTGGGCAAGCTGTTGCACCTGCTGGTCGTCGAGGTTCAGCGATTTAATGACGTCTTCCATCTTCACCGGCTGTTGCGTTTTATCCGCTCCCTGCTTGGGCTGCTGTGCCGTGGCGGCCTGCTTGGCGGTGTGCGCGGTGTTGTCCGCGTCGGCGTCGTTTTCATTCGATTCGTGGGATTCGTTGCCCGCCGCTTTCGCGGCCGCGGCGGCGGTGTCCGCCTTCGCCGGCGGATTGGCCGGTTTCTGGGCGGCTTCTTTTGCCGCATGCGCTTTTGCGTTTGACGCGGTGGAGGACGCGGTAACCGTCTTATGTGTGGAAGTGGAACCGGCAGGCCGCAGGGCGGCCTGTTTCGTGTCGCTGGCGGTGAAGGCGTTGAGCAAGGTGGCAAACGCGCCGGTGCTCACCGGTCCGAATGCTCCCGCCATAACCGCCATCGCGCCAGTCCCCGTTGCCTGGGCAGTGTCTATCGCCTTCTTCGCTTCAACTTTCATATTTTCCTCTAAAGTTTTTCTTCCTGTTCACCGAGTCAAAAATACAAGAGCTGTGCCACTGTTGCATCGTGTTGATTGTAAGCGTGTTGTTGTTTTGCGCCCGCACTGCGGGGCATAAAACTCCCGGTCATTCCATCCCCATCCGGCAAAAACTGCCCGGTTTTACCCGGTGAAAAAAGCTGGTGGGATATCTTTTCTGTGCCCGCATCCTCTCATTTTCGAAATGAGCCGTTTTTAGTGGGAACTGGGGCATGGGACGTGAGCGGGGGCTCTCATCCAAGCAACTGGGAGGGCGGCGCAGATTCAGCAACTGTGGGTACTGCGTCAATATTCTGTGGCCCACGGTTTGCTTTTACCTTTACTTAGTGATGTTTGAGGATTACGTTTTTTGACGTTCGCGTGATGTTGGCCGGACGTTTTTCAGAGAGTGGGAGAAAAACCCAGGAAAAACCAGAGGTTGCCGGTAACGGCACGGGCTTTGCTCTATGTAGGTTAGGCAAAAACCATGTGTTGGGAATTTTGACGCTATGAAGATTTTTGGTTTGACGACAAACGGGCTGGAACTGGCGGGCCGCTCGCTCGACTTTGTGTCCGCCTCGGCGGCGCGGGCGGCGGCGAACATCGCCAATAGCGCCACCCCCGGCTACAAAGCCCAACAGGTAAGTTTTGAAGGGGCGATGGCCGAAGCGCTCAAAACCCCGGCCACGGGGGGAATGGCGAAGACACATCCCGGCCACCTGCCGGTAACCGATATTCAGAGAGTAATGCCAGCGATGACGGAAGGTGATTCCTCCGCGCGGCTGGATGGCAACACGGTGGATTTGGATCAGGAAGTGACCCGGGTGGCGGAAATGAATCTCAGCTACTCCGCCTATACCACAATCGCCAACAAGCAATTGGGTCTTTTAAAAAGCGCGATTTCGCTTTCCGCGCAGTAATTTATTGAAGGAGTGACGCCATGGATTTGATGTCGGCAATGAAAGTGGGGGCGGCGGGGCTGAGCGCGCAACGCACACGGATGAACGTGGTGAGCAGCAACCTCGCCAACGTGAACACCACCCGCACGCCGGAAGGGGGGCCCTACCGCCGCAAGGAAGTGATTCTGGCCGCCACGCCGGTTGAACACGGGTTCGGGAAGGCGCTGGCGGAATCGGTTTCGCAGCCGACCGTGGTCGCCATACAGGACGACAAGGGGGAGTTTCAGAAGGTGTACGATCCCAGCCACCCGGATGCGGACGCGGGCGGGTATGTGAGCATGCCCAACGTGAACGTAATGAAGGAAATGGTGGATATGCTTTCCGCCACGCGCGCTTACGAGGCGAACGCGGCGGTGATTAACACGGTGAAAACGATGGCGCAGAAGGCTATTGATATAGGGAACCGCTAAGCGGGGGTATGGTAACGTGAATGTAACGGGAGGCGGGAATGATTGACCAGTTAAAAAACGCGTTCGGGCAGTTGGGCGCGATGTTCAATGGACTGCCGATGGGGAAGAGGGTTGCCCTCGTGGCGTTCGGCATCCTGCTGGCCGCCGGCATATTGGTCACCAGCTACCTTTCCAGCGGGGTGGATTACGGCCTGCTGTACGCCAATCTTTCGCAGGAAGACGCGCTCGCCGTCACCGAAAAACTGAAGACCCGCAAGATCATGTACAAACTGGAAAACGGCGGCACGGCCATCAGCGTGCCGGGGAAAGACATCTATCAGCTCCGGCTTGAACTGGCCGGCGAAGGCATCCCCTCGGGGGGCGGCGTCGGGTTTGAGCTGTTCGACAAGACCACGTTCGGCATGACCGAGTTCGTGCAGAAGCTCAATTACCGCCGCGCCCTGCAGGGGGAACTCCAGCGGACCATCAATTCCATCGCGGCGGTGCAGAGTTCCCGCGTACACATCTCCATCCCCAACAAGTCTATTTTTGAAGAGGACAAGCAGAAGCCGACCGCTTCGGTGGTGCTGAAGCTGCGCGGGAACGGGAAACTGAACAAATCGCAGGTGGAGGGAATGGCCCACCTGATCTCAGCTTCCATTGAGGGGCTTAATCCCGCCGACGTTACCATCGTGGACAGCCACGGCGCCATCCTGAGCATTCCGGATGAAGACGGGGACGAAATGACCAAGCTCTCCAACCGGCAGATGGATATGCGCCGCAACTACGAGACCGATATCGAAAAACGGGTGCGGACCATGCTGGAGCATGTGGTGGGCAATGGCAAGGCGATCATCCGCGTAACCGCCGCTATCGACTTCAAGCAGGAGCAGCGCACCGAAGAGCTGTACGATCCCGAAAGCCAGGTGGCCCGCAGCGAGCACCGGACCGAGGAAAAGAGCACCGGCCCCGCGATGCCCATGGGAGTGGCCGGCGTGACGAGCAACCTCCCCGAAACCGGTGAAGCGGGCCAGATAACCGGCAAACCGGCCGAATCGAGCAAGACGCAGGAAACCGTCAACTACGAGATCAACAAGGTGGTGAAGACGGTGGTGGAGCCGGCCATGCAGGTGAAGAAACTCTCCGTGGCGGTCATGGTGGACGGCAAATACAAGGAAACCAAAGCCGCCGACGGCAAGACCACCCGCGAGTTTCAGCCGCTGGTCAACGAGGAGAAAGAGCGCATCGCCGGCCTGGTACGCACCGCCATCGGCTTTGAGGGAAACCGGCAGGACATTGTGACGGTGGAAAGCATGCAGTTCGAGGAAACCGCGCTGATGGCCGAGGCCGAACGGCTCGATGCCGAATCGCGGCAAGAGTTAATGATGACCGGCGTCAAGTACGCCGGATACGCCATCGCCGGCGTAATCCTCTTCATATTCCTCCTGCGGCCGATCACGCGGTGGCTGACCTCTTCCAGCAAGGAAGTGGAAGACCTGCGCACTTTCCCGCAGACGGTGTCGCAGATGGAGCAGGAACTTAACAACCTGATGAGCCCGAAGGATGAAAAAATCGATTACCGCAAGCGGGTGACCGATCTCATCTCCAATAATCCGGAGCAGGCTGCCGAGCTGCTCCGCAGTTGGCTTAAACGGGCCAAACCATCGTAAAATAAAAATAAAGAAGGGGTTATTGTATGGCACGCGGAAAAACGGGCGGCGTAACGGTGTTAAGCGGCCCTGAAAAGGTAGCCGTTTTGATGATCTCGATGGGGGAAACCATCGCCTCCAAAGTCCTTGCCAAAATGAACGAGAAAGAGATACAGGCGGTGGGCAACTACATGTCCTTCATGGAGAACGTCAGCAACGAGCAGATTGACGCCGTGGCGCGCGAGTTTTTCGAATCGCTGGAAGGGGGCGAAGGGGGGATGCTCTCCGGCGGCCGCGAGTACCTGAAGAAAATGCTGGAAAAAACGATGGACGCGGGGAAGGTCGCTGAAATTCTTTCCAAAATCGCCGCGCCCGGCCAAACCGAAGAGTTGGGGGGCGGTCTTGAAGCGATCCGCCATCTTGACCCGAAAACCGTGGCAACCTTTCTGCGCAACGAATATCCCCAAACCGCCGCCATTGTGCTGGCCCACCTGGATGCCGTACAGGCGGGGGAAATACTCAAAAACCTGCCGGACCGCTTCCGCGCGGAGATTGTTTTCCGCATTGCCACCCTTGAACGGGTGAATCCCACCGTGGTCGCCGATCTGGACCGCGCGCTGGCTTCCGAATTTCAGAGCGCCGGCGCGATGGAAGGGAGCCGCTTGGGGGGCGTCGAGGCCGTGGCCGAAATCGTCAATAATCTCGACCACAACATGGAGGTCGGGATTTTAACGGAAATCGAATCGTTCAACCCGGAACTGGCCGAGAACATCCGCCAGCTCATGTTTGTGTTTGAAGACCTCCTGTCGGTGGACGACAAGGGGATGCAGGTTATTCTCAAGGAGGTTGGGCGCGACGATCTTATCCTCGGGCTCAAGACGGCGTCGGAACCGCTCAAGGAGAAGATACTGCACAACATGTCGAAACGCGCCGGCGAAATGTTGAAGGAAGACCTCGCGGCGATGGGGCCGGTGAAGCTTTCCGATGTGGAAAAGGCCCAACAGAACATCATCCGCATCGTGAAGAAACTGGAAGAAGACGGCAAGGTGGTGCTGGCAAGCGGAGGCGAAGAACTTGTCTGATATTGACACCAGCGGCACTGGAGGGCACAAGCCCTTTACCTTCGCGAATTTCACGGAAGAGGCGGAGGTTGCCGCCGCGGGACGCCGCAAGGACGCCACTGTTGAGTTCAGGCCGGATCACGAGCGGCCCGAGACCACCGGCGCGGGAGAGTTCGTCCTCGGCGGGTTCGACTTCGAGTTCAAGGGGGGATACCGCCGCGACGAGATACTTAAAAAGACCAGCGATGAGATCGAAGCGATGTTGCGCGATGCCCACGCGCGCGTTGAGGGAATTGAACGGGACGCCTATCAGAAGGGGTATCGCGAGGGGAATGAGAGGGGAAAGCTGGAAGGCTTCGCCGAAGCGACCGGTCTCATGAACACCCTGCGCGACGGCCTCAAACAGCTGGACGCCGCCCGCGGCGTTTATTACGGCAAGGCCGAAAAGGAAATGCTGGATTTGGCGTTGTTGGTCGCCGCCGAGATCGTGCGCCGCGAAGTGGCGCAGGATCCCGGCATCGTGGCCGAAGTGTTGCGCAAGGCGGTGGCGGAGTTGGAGACCAAACAGAGCATCGTGGTGCGGCTGAGTCCGCATGACGTGGCATTGATGAGCGGTATGCGGGAAAGCCTGCAACAGGAAATGGAAGTTATCGAACGCATTGAATTCAAGGCCGACCCGGCGATAACCCCCGGCGGCTGTATTTTAGAGACCAACATTGGGAGTTTGGACGCCACTGTGGAGAACCGCCTGATGAACATTCACCGCGCGTTGCGCGAACAGATGGGGAAATAGGCGATGAACGTCGATTTGGCGAAATACCGGCAGGCGCTCACGCAGGCCGCGAATATCGTTCCGGTGGGACAAGTTACCCGCATTATCGGTCTCGTCATCGAAGGCGACGGGCCGGACGTGCCGGTCGGCTCCATGTGCCGCATTTACCCGCGCGGCGAAGGAACGGTGGTGGACGCCGAAGTGGTCGGGTTCCGCGACGGGCGGATACTGATGATGCCGCTGGCCGCCCCGCAGGGGATATCCCCGCGCTGCCGCATCGAGGCGCTGGCCGGACGCGCCGTGGTGAAAGTGGACGAAAACATCTTGGGGCGCGTACTGGACGGCCTTGGCAATCCCCTTGATGGAAAAGGGCCGTTGCGTTGCGCGGATGAAATGCCGCTGTACGCCGACCCGATAAACCCCGTAAACCGGAAGCGGATTCACCAGCCGCTCGATCTCGGCGTACGCGCCGTGAACGGGCTGCTCACCTGCGGCCGCGGCCAGCGCAGCGGCATCATGGCCGGCACCGGCGTGGGTAAATCGGTATTGATGGGAATGATGTCAAAAAGGACCGACGCCGACGTGACGGTGATCGGGTTCGTCGGCGAGCGCGGCAGGGAAGTGCGTGAATTTATCGACAAAAATCTGGGGGAGGACGGCTTGCGCCGCTCGGTGCTGGTGACCGCCACCTCCGATAACACCCCCTTGGTCCGCCTGCGGGCCGCGTATACCGCCACCGCCATCGCGGAATATTTCCGCAAGCGGGGGAAGGACGTGCTGCTGATGATAGATTCGCTCACCCGTTTCGCGATGGCGCAGCGGGAGATCGGGCTTTCCATCGGCGAGCCTCCCGCCACGAAAGGGTACACCCCCAGCGTGTTCGCCCTGCTGCCGCGCCTGCTGGAACGCGCCGGCGCGGGCGCCGAAAACGAAGGGAGCATCACCGGCATCTACACGGTGCTGGTGGAAGGGGACGATTTGGGCGAACCGGTCTCGGACGCGTCGCGCGCCATACTGGACGGCCATATCATCCTTTCCCGCGCGCTCGCGTCGCGGGGCCACTACCCGGCCATCGACGTGCTGGGAAGCATCAGCCGGGTGATGATCGACGTGACCTCCGAAGAGCACCGGAAATTGTCCAAAACGCTGTTCCGCACGCTGGCCATCTACAAAGAGGCGGAAGACCTCATCAACATCGGCGCGTATGTGAAGGGGAGCAACCCCGATATCGATTTCGCCATACAAAAATATCCGCAGATCAACGCCTTCCTCGAACAGGGGATCGGCGAGCGCTCCGATTTGGCCGACACGCTGCGGCGGCTTAAGGAGATTTTCTGATGTTCAAATTCCGGCTGCAAAGCGTCCTTGACCACCGGAATCGGCAGGAAGAGGAAAAGCAGCGCGAGTTGGCGTTGGTGAACGCCGAACAGGTTCATGCCCGGGGCGCCCTCGCCGCGCTGGAACAGGGGCGCGCCGAAAACGCCGCCGCCCTCACCGCATTGCTCCGCACCGCGCATGACCCGAAGGTGTTGCGGCTGTATGACGACTTTTTGCAGGGGCGCGACGCCGACATCCGCTGGAAGGCGCGCGAGCTGGAGCAGATCGGCGAACGGCTGCGGGCAAAGCAGCTTGAATTGCAGGAATATCTGCGCCGCCGCAAGACGCTGGAGATTTACCGCGAGCGGATGAAAGCGGCCTATGAAAAAGAGGAAAAAAAGCGCGAAGTGAAATTCACCGACGAGGTGGCGCAGATGATGTGGTTCAGGGAGCAGGCGCAATGAGCAGGAACGCTGTATTTTTCACGGCGCTCTTTTTCGCCGCCGCGTTGGTGGCGGTGGGGAGCGGCGTGGCGGGCATTCCGCAGGCGCTGGCCCAGAATGAAGCGGCCGCGAAGGCGCCCGCCGACGCGCAGGATCAGATCAGGATGGAGATGGCCAAGGACCTGCAAAAAAAACAGGAGGAGCTGCGCCGCCGCGAAGAGGAGTTGAACGCGCGCGAAGGGCAACTCAAGACGCTGGAAGCCGACATCCAGAAAAAGATCGAGGAACTGAAGATTACCCAGCTTAAGCTGGAGGAACTGGTGAAGCTGCGCGACGACCTTGAAGCGAAGAACGTCACCACCCTCGCCAAAGCCTATGCCACCATGCCCGCGCCCGACGCGGCCGCCCGCCTGAAAGCGATGGACCGCGCCACGGCGTTGCGTATTCTCATGGTCATGAAGGCCCAGAACGCCTCAAAAATCTTAAGCAGCCTGGATGCCGCCACCGCCGCGCAGATCACCGAGCAGCTTGCGAAACGGCGGACGGAACAGTAGTTGCAATAGCCCTTTCATAAGCGGAAGCTCCCGCATATAATGCCGGGACGCCGGTACGGGTTTAGGGATCGTCTTAAGCCCGGCAGTGAAGAATCCGATAAGGCATCTAAGCGGAAAGGCGGGCGATAAAAATGAAAAAGGGATTTGAAGAGATGGAACGCAAGGTTGTAAAGATGTTCGCCGGCGAAGCGGGGGCGGTGGATGCCATCCTCTATAAAGAGGTTGATTCCATAGGCATTACCCTGGGCTATATCCTCCACTATGTGCTCAGCGGCCAGCAGCTTGCGAACCGCGACATGAACGCCCTGATTCATCACTACCAGAACAACTGACTGGCGCCGGATTAGGGTTTTTCTGATAACGCCGGCGCGCGTTAAAGGCCGCCGCGGCGCATTTCAACGATTCACAAATCTTCCGCGCTCCAGTGCATTTTTCGCCCAATTGACCGGCAAAAAGGACGGTTTTCCATACACCCGCCGCCAAATTTTGCCCCTTTTTATTGTTGCTTTTCGCGTACGCCAAATACCGGGTACAATTTCCGTATCCCCGTTTGCCTGCCTGTGGGGTGTGTGCTATCCTTAATCGGTTTTTGGGGGTAATTATTTGTGAAACGGATAAACGACGTTACAGAGCTTAAGGAAATTGCGCGCCGGATGCGCGTCGATATCCTTACCATGATCCATGCGGCCGGCAGCGGACACCCGGGCGGTTCCCTCTCGGCCATCGATATGCTGGTGGCCCTTTATTGTGGCGCGATGGATCACGGTCCGGACCGCAAAAAGAGCGATCGGCGCGACAAGTTCGTCCTTTCCAAGGGGCATGGCGCCCCGGCGCTTTACGCCGTCTTGGCCGAATGCGGTTACTTCGGCAGGGAGCATCTCAAGACCCTGCGTCAATACGAAAGCATTTTGAGCGGCCACCCCTACGCCCCCTCCACCCCCGGCGTCGAGATCACCACCGGCTCGCTGGGGCAGGGGCTTTCGCAGGCCAACGGCCTCGCGCTGGCGAACCGGCTCGACGGACGTGATACCTTCGTCTACGCCATGATGGGGGACGGCGAAACGCAGGAGGGGCAGATTTGGGAAGCGGCCATGTCCGCCGCCCACTTCAAGCTGGGGAACCTTATCGCGTTTCTGGACAACAACGAACTGCAAATCGACGGATTTGTGTGTGACATTATGGGCATCGAGCCGATAGGGAAGAAGTGGGAGGCGTTCGGCTGGCATGTGCAGGAAATCGACGGCCACGACTTCGGGCAGATTTTCGCCGCCATCGACAACGCCAAAAAAGTGACCGGTAAGCCGTCGCTCATTTGGGCGCACACGGTGAAGGGTAAAGGAGTTTCGTTTATGGAGCGGTTGGCCAAGTGGCACGGCACCGCCCCCAGCACGGACGAGTTGAACAAGGCGCTGGCCGAGCTTGGGGAGAAGGCGTAATATGGCCGAGATGTTGGCGCTGCGCGATTACTACGGCAAGACCGTTGCCGAACTGGGAAAAACCAACAAGGATATCGTGGTGCTGGACGCCGACCTTTCCGGCAGCACCCGCACCTCGACGTTTGCCAAAGCGTTCCCGGAACGCTTTTTCAACATGGGCGTCGCCGAGCAGGATATGATCGGCACCGCCGCGGGGCTTGCCGCCGGCGGCAAGATACCGTTCGCTTCCACCTTCGCCATTTTCGCCTCCGGGCGGGCGTGGGAACAGGTGCGGCAGGCGGTCGGCTACCCGCACCAGAATGTCAAGATCATCGCCACTCACGGCGGCATCACCGTCGGGCCGGACGGCCCCTCGCACCAGGCGGGGGAGGACATCGCGCTGATGCGCGCCATTCCCGGCCTGACCGTTATCATGCCGGCCGACGCCCATGAAACCGCGGCGGCGGTCCGCTGGGCGGCGGCGTACATCGGGCCGGTCTACATCCGCCTCACGCGCGACAAGTTTCCGGTGGTGTTTAACGAATCCAAAACATTTGCCCCCGGCAAAGGGGATCAATTGAAGAAGGGGACGGATGTTACCTTCGTCGCCTGCGGACTGATGACGAGCATCGCGCTGGAAGCCGCCGCGCTCCTTGGGAAGGAAGGGATTTCGGCGGGGGTGGTCAACATGGCCTCCATCAAGCCGATTGACCACGGCCTCGTTCTTCAGGCGGCGGCGGAAAGCGGCGCATTGGTGGCCGCCGAAGAGCATAGCGTCATCGGCGGCTTGGGGAGCGCCGTGGCGGAATTGGTGGCCGAAAACAATCCGGTGCCGGTGATCCGCGTGGGCATACAGGACGATTACATTTCGTCCGGCGCGCCCGAAGAGCTTCTGGAGGCCTGCGGGTTCACCGCCGCGGGGCTGGCCGATGCCGCCCGCCGCGCGGTACAATTGAAGAAACAAGCGGCCTCCCGCTGACTGCCGCTTAACACGGAGGGATCTGAATGAAAGCGGTATATCCGGGGACGTTCGACCCGATCACCAACGGCCATCTCGACCTCATCACCCGCTCGCTCTCCGTGTTCGATTCCATTATCGTGGCGGTGGCGGTGAACCCGGCCAAGAAACCGCTCTTCGCCGTGAAGGAGCGGGTGGGGCTCATCCGCACGGCCACCGCCGGGCACAAAGGCCGCGTACTGGTGGAGGCGTTTGACAACCTGTTGGTCGATTTCTGCGTGTCGCGCGGCGTTCACACGGTGGTGCGCGGCCTGCGCGCCGTTTCGGATTTCGAATACGAATTGCAATTGAGCCAGATGAACCGGAAAATAAACAAAAAGGTGGAAGCGGTCTTCATGATGCCGAGCGAGGAGTACACCTTCATCAGCTCGAAGATCATTAAAGAGGTGGCGGGGCTGGGGGGCGACGTGTCGGCGCTCGTGCCGCCCGCGGTCGCCAATGCGCTGCGGCGCAAGCTGGGCGTCAAGGGGAGGAAATGAATATGAAACTCGCGCGGAGAATGGATTCATTCGAAGAATCGGCCACGATGGAAGTGGCGGGACGGATAACGGCGCTGAACGCGAAGGGGAAGGACATCATAAGCTTCGCCGCGGGCGAGCCGGATTTCGACGTGCCGGAACCGGCAAAGGAAGCCGCCATCAAGGCGATACGCGAAGGGAAAAACAAATACGCCCCCGTCGCCGGCAACGACCAGATAAAGACCGCCATCGTCGAGTTTACCCGGCGCCAGCTTGACGTCGATTACGCCAAGAGCCAGTGCATCGTCTCGATGGGGGCCAAACACTCGCTCTACAACATCTCGCAGGTGCTGTTCGACGAGTGGGACGAAGTCATCATCTTCTCCCCTTACTGGGTTACCTATCCCAGCCAGGTGCTGCTGGCGGGGGCCAAGCCGGTCTTTGTGAACTGCCGCCCCGAAAACGGATTCAATCCCGACATGGACGAGCTGAAATCGAAGATCACATCCGCCACCAAGGCGATCATCCTCAACTCGCCGTGCAACCCCACCGGGGCGGTTTACAGCAACGAAACGATCCGCAAGATCGCCGACATCGCCGTGGATGACGACATCTACCTCATATCGGACGAGATATACGACGCCATCGTCTATGACGGCCACAAGCACCTCTCCCCCGTGCAGTTGGGGGCGGACGTGAAGGAGCGCACCATTCTGGTGAACGGCATGTCCAAGAGCTTTTCCATGACCGGCTGGCGGCTCGGCTACGCGCTGGGGCCGGAGCCGATCATCAAGGCGATGGTGAAGCTGCAAAGCCAGTCCACCAGCAACCCCGTTACGCCGCTGATGCTGGCGGCGGCGGAAGCGCTGAAGGATATGTCGTTCCTCGTGCCGCGCATGGCGGAATTCAAAAAGCGGCGCGACATCATCGTCGGCGCGCTCAATTCGATTGATGGCGTTTCGTGCGTCGTCCCGAAAGGGGCGTTCTACGCGTTCCCCAATTTCAACGGCTGGCTCGGCAAGAGCTTCGAAGGCGAGGTCATCCGCGATTCGGCGCAATTGGCGAATCTGCTGATCGACCACGCGGGGGTCGGGCCGGTGCCGGGCGTGGCGTTCGGCGCGGAAGGCTATCTGCGCTTCAGTTACGCGCTGGCCACCGACCGCATTGAAGAGGGGATGCGCCGCCTGAAAGCCTTCGGCGAACGCCTGGCGTAAAGGGGTTCCATCTGTTGGCGCAATCAGGAGAAGCGGAAGAAGATGGGTAAAGGAAATACGTGCGGCATCGCGGGCGCGGGCATCATGGGACGGCTGACCGGCTACTTGCTGGCCAAAAAGGGGTGGCGCGTAACGCTGTTTGACGACGGCGATCTGGCGGCCACCGGCAGCACCAGTTACGCGGCGGCGGGCATGATTGCCCCCTATTGCGAATTGGAGTACGCTGAGCCGGTGGTGGCGCGCCTTGGCAATCCGTCGCTCGCCATGTGGCAAAAGCTCCTGCCGCAAATTGGCGGGGACGTCTATTGCCAGGCGGCCGGCAGCTTGGTTATCTCGCACCCGCAGGACCGCGCCGAATTGATGCGGCTGGTGCGCAAGATGGACGAACATACCGGCGACCTGGTTATGCAGCGCGTGGAAGGGGCCGAACTCCGCGAATTGGAACCGGACCTCGATGACGCGTTTATGGACGGCCTTTATCTGCCGTTGGAAGGGCAGATCGATTCGCGCAGACTGCTCGTGGTGCTGGGCGAATGGCTGCAAAAATACGCCACGCTCAATTTGGGCGTTCATGTGCGCTCAGCGGACGATGGCCGCATCGAGACCGATATTGGGGCGTTCGAATTTGACATGGTGCTTGATACACGCGGGCTGAAGGGCAAGACGCAGCTTCCCGGTTTGCGCGGCGTACGCGGCGAACTGGTGTGGGTGCACGCGCCGGAGGTTCGGCTGAACCGCCCGGTGCGGATGATGCATCCGCGTTATCCCATCTACGTGGTGCCGCGCCCCGGCGGGCAGTTCATCCTTGGCGCCACCGCCATCGATGACGAGGATCTCAGCCCCATATCGGTGCGCGGCACGCTGGAGCTGCTCTCCGCCGCCTATGCGATGCACAGCGGATTTTCCGAGGGGCGCGTTATCGAAACCATGACGCAGTGCCGCCCCGCGTTTTCCAACAACCTGCCAAGAATCCGCCACGGGGGAAGGCTTATCCGCGTGAACGGCCTGTACCGGCACGGCTACCTCTTTTCCCCGAAAATTGCCGAACTGGTGATAAGCCTGATTGAAGGGGGAACACCCGACGCGGCGTTCGCGGAACTGTACGAAGGGCATTTATGAAGCTGGTTATCAGCGGCGAAGCCCGTGAAATCGACGGCGTGGAGAATGTCGCTCAGCTTGTTGCATCGCTGGGGGGGGATATGCGGTTTTGTTCCGTGGCGCTCAATGGCGAGTTTGTTCCCCGTGGTGATTATGAAAAAACAAAAGTGGGCGAATCGGACGATATCGAGATCGTCACGCCCTTTCCCGGAGGTTGATGATGTTGCGTTTGGGCGGCAAGGATTTATCCAGCAGGTTTCTCATCGGCACCGCGCGCTACCCCTCGCCGGATGCGATGCGCCAGGCGATAGAGGCATCCGGCTCCCAAGTGGTCACCGTGTCGCTCCGCCGGTACGGCAGCGGCAAGTGGGATAGCAACGCGTTCCTGAATTTGTTGAAGGAGATGAAGCTCAACATCCTGCCGAACACCGCCGGATGCTACAGCGTGAAAGACGCGCTGACGGTGTCGCGGATGGCGCGCGAAGTGTTCAACACCGATTGGATAAAGCTGGAGGTCATCGGCGACGACTATAATCTCCAGCCCGATCCATTCGGCACGGTGGAAGCGGCCAAGATACTCATCAAGGAAGGCTTTGAAGTATTCCCCTACATGACGGACGACCTCGTCTTCGCCGAGCGGCTTTTGGACGCCGGCTGCAAAGTGCTGATGCCGTGGGCGGCCCCCATCGGCAGCGGGCGCGGCCCGGCAAATCCCCATTCGTTAAAGACATTCCGCAGCCGGTTCAAGGATGTTCCCTGCATCATCGACGCGGGGCTGGGAAAGCCGAGCCACGCCGCGGCGGTGATGGAGATGGGATTCGACGGCGTGCTGCTGAACACCGCCGTTTCGCTGGCGCGGGATCCGGTGGAGATGGCCCGCGCCTTCGCGATGGCGATAGAGGCGGGGCGCAAGGCATATCAGTCCGGCATGATGCCGGAGCGCGAGTTCGCCACCCCCTCCACCCCCGTGGTCGGTACGCCGTTCTGGCACCAAGAAAAAAAATAATGCGGCATCCCAACGCGACGTGCGCCACCCCAACGTAAAGGACGGACGGAAGTCCCCCTTCGTCATCGCCGCCGGCGAGTATGGTATCGACCGGCCCGGCAGCCTCGAATGCGACGAGCGGACGCTCGATGCGCTCGACATGGCGTTGCGGCCCGCCATCACGTCGTCCATGGTAATGATTCCCGGCGAGCCGGTGCATCTTTCGCTCACCCACCCGGACGATCTTCTTGATGACCTCGATGCCGCGCTGGACGAGGCGGGGGCGCGCCCGGTCATGAAGGTGGGGCCAGTGCATGATGAAGGGCATCTCGCCGTGCTGCTCCACGCGCTGGAAGGGGCGGAGGCGCGCGTTATTTTGGATGGCGATGTTTTCGCATCGCTTTCGGAAAACCATCTGGATGCCGAGACCACCGCGTTTATCAAGAAGAACGTTTTTCCCGTCACCGCTCTTTTCACCCCCGATATTGACGAGGCCGAGCAGTTGCTGAATCGGCCGATTACCGGTTACGAACAGATGGCGCTGGCCGCCGAAGAGATTGCGGGCATGGGGCCGAAGGCGGTGCTGCTGAAAGGGGGGCAACTGCCGGGGGGAACCGCCGTCTTTGATTATTTCACCGATGGGACGGACCGTTATTGGGTCGCCACCAACAGGCTGCCGCCGCAACGGGTGTCGGAACACAAAGGGATGATCGCCAACCTTGCCGCCGCCATCGCGGCCGGTTTGGCGCACGGCCTTGAAATGCGCGACGCGGTTGTCATGGCGCGCGGCTTCATGCAGCGGGCCTACCGCGCCGGGGTGGAGGAGCCGCCGCCGTTTCCCTGCGAACCGGTGGATTTTCCGTGGGTGGCGCGGCATCCCGTTTCCGGACAGCCGCCGTTTCCCGTCATCGAGGGGCCGTGGCCCGATTTCTATCCGATTGTCGATTCGTTTGATTGGGTGAAGCGGCTGGCGGCGTGTGGCGTGAAGACCATCCAGCTCCGCGTGAAAAATCTGGAAGGGGCCGCGTTGGAAGACGGGATACAAAAGAGCGTGGCGTTATGCCGCGAAAAAAACATCCGGCTTTTTATAAACGATTTTTGGCGGCTTGCCCTGCGGCATGGCGCGTATGGGGTGCATCTGGGGCAGGAGGATATTGTAACCGCCGATACCGCCGCCATCCGCGCGGCGGGGCTGCGGCTGGGCGTCAGCACGCATTGCTATCACGAGGCGGCGGTGGCGCACGGTCTGCGCCCCAGCTATATCGCGCTCGGTCCCATCTATCCCACGAAGATCAAGGCGATGCCCTTTCCCCCGCAGGGGGCGGATACGCTAAAACTCTGGAAAAAGCTGTTCGGTTATCCGCTTGCCGCCATCGGGGGGATAACGCTGGAGCGCGCCGGTGTAGTGCTGGATGCGGGAGCGGATATGGTTTCCGTCATCACCGACGTTACCCAACATTCCGATCCCGAAGCCCGCGCCCGCGCCTGGCTTAAGCGGCTTGGCGGCCAAGGTTGCATTTAACCACCTCAACGGTATAATGCGGCTATTCTCTTCAGAACAGGAGAGTTGTTCCGTCTGGTGTGGGGAAAAAGGGTGTTTCTAATTGTGGAGAATTTAATGAAAAAGTTGTTGATTACGGTTGCGTTGGCGGTATTTCTTGCGGCATGTGGCGGCGGTGGCAGCGGCACGGCTGCAACCACGACCACGACCACCTCAACGGTCGCGACCAGCCAAGCGACGGTCAGTTCCTCCAACGCGTCAACAATTACATCGTCCGCCACCACCAATTTGAACATGGCGCAGAGCATAGCGGTGGCCTATCACCTAAAGCCGTATTTCAAGCCGGGTTCCGCCGCCCCGGTCTACGACGACGGATTTGGCAAGCCGTTGGCCGACGCCATCGCGGCGCTCGACGGGCCGCGGGCCACCGGTTCATACACCGGTTCCTGCGGCGGGACGCTTACATATACCACCAGCGCCACCAGCGCGTCGTTCGTGTTTGCCAGCTATTGTTCGGGCGGAACGACAATAAACGGCACGATCTCCGCAACCGGCTCCTCCTCCAGCGCCACGGTAACAATATCCAATCTGACCGTCTCGACTTCCAGCAGCTCCGTTTCCATGGACGGCACATTCACCGCCGCGATGACGGCGACCAGCAATACGTTCACCATGACCCTGACGGTCACCGCGACGTCCGGCGGAACCACCTATTACGCCAAGATGGAAAACTTCAAGATGACCCTCACGATCAGCGGCTCCACCTATTCGGAAACCGTTACCGGCCGCTTCTACTACAACACGACCGGGTATGTCGACATCACGACGCCGGCCGCGATCACCGGCACGTATTCGACAGGTTATATCGGCTCGCCGAAAAGCGGTGAAATGCGGCTGACCGGCGGCGGCAGCACGATCGCGCGGGTGGTTTACACCAATGGGGTGGCCGCCTATTCGTACTCCACCAACGGCGGCACCAGTTGGACCGCAATCTGACCGGCTGTTTCTGATCAACGCAAGGGGCGGGATGAAAATCCCGCCCCTTTTTATTTTTCCGGCTTGGAATAGCGCTATTTCAACGAATCGCCAGTGATGCGGCGCTCCGCTTCTGAATAATTTTCCTGTACCGCCGTACCGGCACAAGCAGCGCAAAATCACGCAAAAGCGGGAAAGAAGCGTTAGAATGTAGTCAGAGCAATACAGGACAATAATGGTGGAGGTTATATGAAGAAGTTATTGTTTACTGCTTTTGCGGCAGCGCTGTTGTTTGCGGCGTGCGGCGGCGGTGGCGGCGGCACCGCTACTACCACAACAACTACCACACCAGCATCCACCACGGCGGTTCAGTCATCATCCGCCGGCACAGGCGCCGTTAGCGCCAGCACCGGCACCACCACCACATTCCAGAATATTTCCAAGATATCGGTGGTGGGCGCTGGCCAAGCCCCGAAATTCAAGTCAATCTCCGTTCCCAGCGGCAACGCGGGCTTGGACAGCGCCGCCCTGCTTACCGGTAGAATGGGCGATTCCCCGCTCATGAAGGCCGCCGTTGAAAAAGCCCAGATGGCGGCGAAAGCCGGCCCCAAGGCTGTAACCAGCGCCGCATGCACCGATGGAGGCACTTACGCCGGCGCCGCCGGTTCCACCGCCAGCAGCTTTGTCATAACGTTCACCAACTGCAAGGACGGCGGCAACATGTACGATGGCAAGGTGACCATGACGCTGGGCGCCGTGACGGGGTCTTCCGTCCCCATCACCATGACGTTTGCGGGTAATAACAGCACCACCTTCAAGGTCACTTCTTTCTCCGGCACCTACGACATTATGGTGTTGAAGATGGAGATGAACCTGACGATTGTCAACACGTATACGCCCGGCGCCACCAGCACGGCTTACACCTACGAGATGGTGGCGGACGGCACCATGAACCTCACCGACTACTCCACCACCAACACCTATGCCATCACCTTCACCGGCTTCGGCAACACGGTCGTTGTAAGCGGAACCGGAACCACGTTCTCCACCACCATCAGCGGCAAATTCGCCGAATCGTGGACCGATGCGGGCGTTTCCAGCTCCGTCACCATGACCTACACGAATTTCAAGGTGGATATGACCGATGACCTCACCAACACAACGCTCTCTCCCAGCGGCACCGTATCCATCGCTTACACCCCCAGCACCAAGTGCAGCGTAACGTCGGTGACGGTGGCAACGGTTACGCCGATCAAGTACGTGAACGCCTCCGGCAAAACCATCGCCGGGAAGATTACGCTCAACAGCACCACCAGCGTCACGTTCAATGCTGATGGCACGGTGACGGTGAGCGACGGCACGAACAGCACCTCCTATGCCAGCTCATACGACATGGGCAAGGAATGCCCATTTGCGGTGCCCAACGCCGACACGGCGGCTCCGCCGGCGACCACCAGCACCACCACCACCGGCGTGACAGCCACCACGATGACTGTTACCTCGCTGTCAAAGGAGGGTGCGACGGCCGGTTCGCTGACTTCCTGCTATACCGACCTGCATGTGAACTTCTATGGCAGTTCTACGTATACCGGCACCGCGCCGACGGCGACCACCGCGGGGACGTGGTATGTCGACTACCATGTGTCCGGATGCACGAATCCCTCCACGTTTACCTTTGAACAGGGAAAGGACGTCGATGGCGACAGCATCTGCGACGTGGGGTTGGACATCAAGGGCAGCTGGACCGATGACAAATCCGGCGGGCTGGAGCACTTCGTGGCGCAAAAGCTGCCGGCGGGTTATTACGTCATCTCGATGAACAACTACAGTTGCCCCATCGATACCACCAACGAGGTTTCCATACAGTTGGGGAGCAATGTGTACGGGCCGTATACCGCCTCTTATACAGCCTCATCCGCTGATGGCACCACCTTGGGCGCATGGTACCGCGTGCGCGACGTTCGGGTGAACGCCAATGGCACGGTGGACGTATTGTCGCCCGACACTGCGTTGGAGCCGTGGCACAGCGGCACATTTGGCTTTGCGCCAAAATATCCCGGCAAACGCTGACCTTTCACAACGACGGGGGGCCTTTGAAAAAAGGCTCCTTTTCTTTTTTAGGTGGGTACGGACTTTAGTCTGTACATCGGCCCAACGGGCCGACATGTTGCCGCTGCGCGCCAATGTACATGCTGGAGAGCATGTACCCACCGGGGAAAATAAGGAGAGCTTTGATAATATGTGTGGGTCCCCGCGTGTCCTTGCAAGGAATTCCGGGGCGGATAGGACATTCTTATTCCGCCCCTCCCTTTCGCGGGGATGACAAAAAAGAAAAGCGGGTCAGAACGCGGTTTGGAGCTGGAGCGTGTAGATGCCGTGCCCCTTCGTATCATAGGCGGGGCCTTCGTTCTCGAAGCCGGCGTTTTCGTATTCCAGCGTGATTTTCGCGTCGTGTCCCTTCAGGTAATAGTTCATGCCTATCGCCCAGCGTTTCTGCTTGGCGCCGGGGGCGCCGCTGTGCGCGTTCCACGCGGTGTAGCGGAAATAGGGCTGCGAACCGGCCACGGCGCCCTTGCCGCCGCCGGACATATAAGCGGTGGTCAGCGTCCAGCCGTCCCCCTGCGAAAAAAAGCCGTCCGCGCCGGTTCGTTCCGGGTTTCCCCAGTCATAGCTGTAATAGGCATAAAGAATGGTCAGGACGCTCCCCTCGTTCCCCCCCTCCATCAGCAGGTCAGCCGTCCAGGCGGAATAGGGGGCCGGGTTGCCGGAGGGGCTGAGCGAAACCTTGTCCTGTTTGTCGTAGGCGAAGCCGATGGTGAACAGGCTTTGCTTTCCAAGGTAAGTTTCCTTGTAGTAGTAAATCGGCTCGGCGTCCATGAACGCGTAGTGTATGCGCCATGTGGTGCGGAGCGTCTCATCGCCCAGCACTTGGCTTTTTGCCCCTTTGCCGGCGGCGATGCGGTATTGCAGGCCGCCGAAGTTGCCCCAGAGACAAAGGCCGCGGTCCCGCTTTTCGTACATGCCGGGGGATTCCAACAGCATATTTTCCGTGATCGGGCGGTCAGGCCCGATGAAGTAGATGGTGGGGGTGAGCTGGTTGCGCGAAAACGGGGGGAGATAGGCCCCCGCGATCAGATGCATCGCGTCGGACAGGTTCCACTGCACCCATGCGTCGGCGGTCTGCATGCCGGTGCCGCGCGAATAGTTTTTGCCATAACCGGCGTGTTCCATCATCAGCATGAAGGAGAGCTCGGAGGTCACCTGCCCGGCGGCGAGCAGTTGGACGCGCCGCGCATAAAAATCGTAATGCGCCCCGCCATCCTTCGTGGCATCGCCGTTCGCCGCGCCGGCCTGGTTCTGCGCCATGATGGCGGCGGCCTGCACCCGGAGGCTGAGCGTGGCGTAGGTGTCGTTATCAAGTTGCAGCGGGTAGCCCGCCGCATGTGCCGCCGCCGGAAGCCAGAGCATCGCCGCCAGCCCGGTCAAAAGAACGCGGAACCGATTTTTCACCATCCCCCCAAAAAATGCTTGCCGGTATCGCGGACATGATACCACTTCCAACGCATTGAAAAAATCCCCTTTATCTCCCGCGCGTTTGGAAAGCGTCATATTTTTTGCATATTTGCGAAGTTACGGTACAATTAATAATCAATATGATGGAACAAATGGAGAAAGGTTCTGCCGTGGCCGCTCCGGCGGAGATGGAGGAGGCGCTCCCAAAAGCGCTGACAAATCCCTATTTTTCGCAGGGGTTCAAAGAGGTTCTCACCTCGTTCGTGCAAAAACTGCTCAAGGCGGGCGTGCCGCGCGACCAGCTCAATAAAGCGTTGGCTGAAATGATGCCGGAAATCCAGCGCGTGGCGGCCGCCACCACCAGCGCGTTCACCGAGCGGGTGGCAAAGTATTTGCAAAGGCGGAAGTGGGAAGAGATACGCCACGACTATCTGGGGCGGGCGCTGCTGTTCGAGATCGAACAGTATTTCCCGCGGGACGAGGAGACGGGCGAACGGCTGCTGCTCGAGCCGGTGGATGGTTTTGTGCCGCGCCAAGTGGCCGAAGGGCTTGTCATGGCGTTGAAACAGGCGCACGGAACCGAATTGGTTCACCAGTACGAAGACATCTGCGCCAAAAAGAAAGAGATGTACCGCAACGAAGTGACCCGCCTGGTTGATGTGAACGCTTTCGTGGCGGATGGCGATATCAAGACGCTCGTCAAGGACATCACCACCCGGTTTCGCCTGCTGCTGCACAAGAAGGCCGAACCGGACCAGCGGAAGTGGCTGCTCAACCTCATTTCCCGTTCGCACTCATTCAGGGAGATGAAACGCGACCTGACCGGGCAGGAGGTCGACATCATCGCCCGCGCGTTCCTCAAAACGAAGCAGTAGCCCGTATTATTCATGGTGGAACCATGAATAATACGCAAACGCCGATTTTTTGAAATCTTGCGCGTTGGCTTGAATTTTTCTTGGTCGGCATTTTATTGTTGTCATTCTGAGCGCAGTGAAGAATCCCTTTCCGGAAAGAGATCCTTCGCCCTTGGCTCAGGATGACAACCTGCGCCGCTTTACCGTGAATAAAGCTGGGTGGCGCCGCGCCTCAGGCGAAGAGGTGGAAAACCTTTTCCCATGAGTCGTCCCGCTTTAAGGGGCCGACGACGGCGAGCTTCATGTCCGCGTCGGTGAAATAGCGTTGCGCCACGGCCTGAATCTGCTCCGCCGTCACGCTATCCACCTCGGCGGCCAGCATTTCCGGGGTCTTGATGTTGTTGTACAGCAGTTCGCGTACGCCGTAGAGGCTGGCGATGCGGCGGCTGTCCTCCAGCGCCAGATCGGTATGGCCCTTGATGTTTTCCTTGGAGCGCGCCAGTTCTTCGTCCGTCACCGGCTCCCGCTTGAGCTTGTCCATCTCCTCCAGCGCGTATTTGAGGGCGTCCTGTATCTTGTCCAGGTTCACCCCGGCGCTTATCTGGAACACGCCGGTGTCCTGGTAGGAGGAGAACGACGCGTTGACGTAATAGGCCAGCCCGCGCCGCTCGCGTATCTGGTAAAAAAGGCGGGAACTCATCGAGCCGCCCAAAATCACGGAGGCGACTTTCAGCACCTTTTCGTCCTCGGTTTCCGCCGCGCATGCGGGAAAGCCGAAAACGAAGTGGGCCTGCTCGGTATCCCGCTCGCGGATGAACATCCGGTCCGCCGCCTGCCGCACATACAGGGGCGGCGTGGCGGGGGCGTCCCCCGCGGCGGCAAAGCGGAAATATTTTTCGCACAGCGCCTCGTGCTCGGCCGGCGTGATGCCGCCGGCGGCGGTGATCACCGTATTCGCGCCGTAGTAGTAGCGGCGGTGGTGTTCCGCGAAGTGATCGTGCGTCATGGCCGTCACCAGTTCCTCGGTACCGGCGATGTCCCAGCCGAGCGGCTGGTCGCCGAAGATAAGGCGGTGGAAATCCTGATATACCTGGTTTTGCGGGTCGTCATGGTGCATCCGGATTTCCTCGATGACCACTCCCCGCTCGCGGGCGATCTCCGCCGCGTCGAATTTGGCGTGCAGCAGCATGTCCGAAAGCACGTCGTAGGCGATTTCCTTGCGCCCGGCCGATATTTTGACGTAGTAGCCGACGATCTCCTCGCCGGTGAAGGCGTTAAAGCTCCCCCCCGCGCCGTCGATGGCGCCGGCCACCGCCATCGTGTCGGGGTATTTTTTCGCCCCCTTGAAAAACATGTGTTCCATGAAGTGCGAGATGCCGTTGGTTTCCCTTGTTTCGTGGCGGCTTCCCACCCGCACCAGCACCAGCAGCGTCATGGAGCGGGCGGTCGGCACCGGTATGGTGAGGCAGCGGAGTTTTCCCGGAAGGATCGTGAGCTTGTGTTCGAATGTTTCCATCGTGCGATTATACCCGGACGGGGGCCGGGCAAGGCGCAAATATCGGGTTTGACCCGTTTTCCGCCGTGCCTGGGGAAAAGACGGCTTGTTAAGGGTAATATATCCCCATGATGTTCCCACGGCAGATGAATTTTCCCCCGGCACGGGAAAAGCCCTGAATGGCGGCGCGACGATGTTGACACTCACTCCTGAACAGATCAAGCGGCAACGGTACCGCTTCGACATGTTCAATGTGGCGCGCATTTACGGGGCGGTGTCGCTTTTCAGTCCGGCGGAAAACACCGTCTTCGGGGCGGTACCCCTATTGCTCCACGCAAACTATACCGGCATCGAGGGGCTGAAACCCGTGCTGGACGCCCCCGCCGGAATCCAGAAGTTCACCCCGCGTGAACAGCACCTCAAAGCGCTGGCGGAAATCGCCCCGGGCGCGGCGGGCCATCCGGCCCACAACCCCAAAATCCTGTCGCTCGCGCTCATCGGCAGCCTGGGGACGGTGGCGCAGACGCACAAGTCGGATTTCGACTACATCCTTTTCATCGACAAGCGGGAGTTTTCGCAGACCGATCTTTTTTCGCTCAAGCGCAAGCTTGCCGCCATCGAACAGTGGCTTTACCAGCGGCACCGGGTGGAAGCGCATTTTTTTTTGCAGGACATTGGCGAGTTCCGCCTGAATCTTTTCGGGCAGACCGACCGCGATAATGTCGGCTCGGCGTTGGGAAAACTCTTCAAGGACGAGTTTTACCGCACCGCCATATGGGTGGCGGGGCGCAAGCCGCTCTGGTGGATCATCCCGCCCGATTACCCGGAGCTGGAGTCGGCGGGACTCTACGCCGCGCTCCAGCGGCGGGGGGTGGAGGACCTGGACGAATACATGGATCTCGGCCACCTTATCCACGCCGAGGAAGAGGAGTTTTTCGGCGCGGCGCTTTGGCAGATCAACAAGGCGCTCGGCTCCCCTTTCAAATCGGTGTTGAAAATGGGATTGCTGGAAAGCTACCTTTTCAATCCGCTGGCGGGGCTGTTGTGCGAGGAAGTGAAGCGGCGCGTTCTCAGCCAGGCCGGCCCGCTGGAGGAGATCGACCCCTACATCATGATGTTCGAGCGGGCCAACGCCTATTACGCGCAGCGCGGGATGATGAAGGAGTTGGCGCTGGTGAAATGGGCATTCATTCTTAAGACCGGCATCGATCCGGACGACATCGGCCGATTGCTGCGGACGCGCACGGAGATGCTTTCGTCCAAAGAACAGGTGCTGGCCGCCATCATGAAGCGGTGGGGATGGCAGGGGGACGAGGCGGACGACCTGCAGCAGCTTTTCACGGGCGATCCCCAGCGGCGCTTAAGCTCCGTCGGGAAGGTCTACCGCTATTTCATCGACGCCTATATCCGCCTTTCGGATTACAAGAAGGAGCATGGCGACAAGCTGACGTATATAACGCGGGACGACATGACTGTTCTGGGGCGCAAGCTCTTCACCCATTTCGAGCAGGCGCCCGGCAAGATAGCCTTTCTCCACCGGGCCATCCCCGTCGAAGCGCAAAAACTCACTTTGGCGCTGGAAAAATCGGCGCGGGGGGAGCGGGGTTGGGAACTCTATACCGGCAACCCCTCGGAAGTGACCGCCGGGATCTCCACCGTCCAGCCGCTCAACCGGCTCAAATCGCTGGTGGAGATGCTGGCCTGGATGGTTATCAACGGCATCTGGAAGCCGAAAATAAAATTCTACTTCCGCAATGAACCGGGAATCCCCTATGCCGTGGAGGACGTGGAATATCTGCTTCGCAATCTGCATGGCTATTTCACCGATAACCGGCACGAATCATCGCGCGACGATTACCTTGGCGAACGGACCATTATCCGGGCGTTCGTCATTCCCAACTTCGGGCTGGTGGAATCGCCGGGGGAAATCCGGCGGGTCGACATGATTTTGCACGATTCCTGGGGGGAATTCCGCCGCGTTCGCATGGGCATCAACCAGGCGCTGATGGAAATGGCCGCCATGCTGTCCGCCGCCGAACGGGCCGGGAACAAGGTCGATTTGAAAGTGGTTTCCCTTCCCTCCCAAAACGACCCCCGTCTGGCGCATGAATTCGAGTATTCACTCGCCAAGACCCGCGAGGCTATGGAACATGAGACTGCCCATGTTCGAAAAGCAACGCTTGATTTAGACTAGCGTATCCGGTGTAATCTGTAACAGTAATGACCACCGAAAAGATGCTGAACAAAAGCAGGGTTTATTTCCTGATCGCCGACGCCGACAGCGCCAAGCGGGAGTCGATCGTGGCGATGCTGAAGGCGCAGGAGTATACCCACTTCGATCAGGCGTCCGACGGCGCCTCCGCCTTCCACATCCTGAAGCGGCGGCCGATCAACTTCATAATCGCGGCGTGGGATATGCCGCAGATGAGCGGCATGACGCTGTTGAAGGTGGTCTCGGCGGACGAGGAGCTGTTCAGCATCCCCTTCATACTGGTCTGCGGCACCATCAACCGCGACATGGTGGTGGAGGCGGGAAAATTCGGCGTTACCGCCATCATGCTGGAGCCGCTGAAAGCCGGCGTGCTGGATCAGAAAATCGCCGCCATCCTCACCAGCGCCCCGGACAGCGCCACCTCCAAGATCGAGGACCTCTTCACCAAGGCCAAGCAGTTGGTCGCCGCCGGCAATCTGGACGCCGCGCTCGCCATCTACAAAGAGGTGCTGGCGATGGGGGAAGACGCCGATGTCTACTACAACATCGGCTATATCAAGGCGGCGCAGGGGAAGTACGATGAGGCGATCATCGCCTTCCGCAAGGCGGTGATGATAAACAATTTCCACGGCCGCGCCTACAAGATGATGGGGCAGGTGTACATCAAGCTGAATGAGCAGGCGGAGGCCGAAAAATGCTACGAAAAAGCGGGCAAGATATTCCTCGAACGCAATATGGACGACGAGGCGGAAGAGGTTTTCAAGGAGGTGCTTCGCATCAACCCGCAGGTGGTCAACATTTACAACTCGCTTGGCATTATCTACCGCCGCCGCCACAACTACACCGAGGCGATCAATCTGTATAAACGGGCCATCGATGTCGATCCGGACGACGAAAACATTCTCTTCAACCTGGGGCGGGCCTATCTGGACGCCAAGAACGTCGAGGAGGCGAAAAAAAGCTTTCTGCGGGCGCTGGAGAAAAATCCCGGCTTCACGGAAGCCAAGAAAATGCTCCAGGCCATAGAAATGGGATTCTAGCCCTCGGGTATGCGGTATGGCTGATTGGCACGTCTATCTGCTGACATGCGCCGATGGCGCCTT
This sequence comes from Nitrospinota bacterium, assembly GCA_016217735.1. Taxonomy (NCBI): domain Bacteria; kingdom Pseudomonadati; phylum Nitrospinota; species Nitrospinota bacterium. Next base: position 9,847 of record JACRGQ010000020.1, on the reverse strand, counting down.
CTACTGCGGCGTGACCACCGATGTGAAAAAGCGGCTCGCCGCGCACAATGGCGGCATGGGGGCGAAATACACCCGCGCCCGCCTGCCGGTGCGTCTGCTGGCGAAAAGCCGGCCCCTGTCGAAAAGCGATGCCCACAAGGCTGAAGCCCGCATAAAAAAATTGAAAAAGACCGAAAAACGGCACGCCGTAAAAAAGCTCTAATGTGTGATTATAACATTGATTATTCATGATAATGGTTGAAAAATAAGCCACTCCATCCGCGGGACCAGTTCTTTTTATAACCAATAAGTGTTATATAATAAAGGTCGTGTCGAAACGATACCTGATATGAAACGATAAAATACCATTTAATTTTTTTGCGGAGTTATGACGAAGCACTATCGAAAACATCAACGCATATTGCTGGAGGGGCTTGGCCTTGCCGGAGAGCTTATCCTGCATCCCGACCCGAAACCGGTCAAAACCGTTTTGATGGACATTTCGGAGGCGGGGGCGGGGATCCGGCTTGCCGATCCGATAAGCGAAGAGCAGAAACGGATGCTCGACTTGCTGGTTCGCAACGCGCAATCGGGGAAACTGACACCGGTCGCCTTTTCTTTCAATAACTCCAAAATTCCCGTTGTCATCATGAACACCTGGAACGGCGACTGCTACGGTTTCACCATCAGCGAAAGCGGCCATCAACAGCTCGCTTCGCTGGCGGCGCGGGGGCGTTCGTTTTTTCAAAACCTGGTGCAGGGGGCAATAAGCAAGGGGGCGAAGGAGTCCGGCTTTAACGAGTATCCGATCCTAGCGATGGAGTTCCTGCCGCCGGACATCCGCGTCTTCGTTGAAAGCCGGGAGTTCATCGCGCTGTTTATGCCGGTGCTGGCCGCCACGATCGTTGAGAACATCCCGATCATCAGGGGGAACATATCCACCGCGCAGGACATGCAACGCCTGCAGGGGATGTTGTTTCGCGTCCTCAAGGCCCAGGGGAAGGATATTCGTCTCATGATGGGGGCCGCGATTCACTTTCTGCACCAGCAACAGCGCGAAACTCCCCTTGAAAACCTGGTTGGCCCCGCCGTCAAGCATCTCTTTGAGGATAATCGCCTGATCAGCTTCGAAGAGCAGGCGCGCCTGCGCGACATCTTCGTGGAGGAGATGGCCGCGCGCCGCCGCGCCGCCGAAACCAAGGCGGCCGCCGAAACCGCATCGCGCGAAACCGCCGTTCCGATTTCATCTTTCAAGGCGATTCCGGAGAAGCACCCGCTGGCCAACATCATTAACGCCCGGTTCGACGCCTTCAGCAGGAAGACATTTTTCATCCAGAAGCTGGCTCCGGCCACCACCCACCACTACTTCAACAAGTACATCCCGCGCGACCACGAGATGATCGAGATCGCGCAGGAAGACCCCCGCCTCGCTAAAACCATGCTTCCCCGCTGGGTGCAAAACGAGTTGCAGGAAATATCCAGCGGCAAGGATCGAAAAACACAGGGGGTGATCGAGGAGCATTTCCGCCTGGCGATGTTCGAATACATGATGGGCCGCCGCGCGCAGAATATCACCCACGAGGAAATCCACGACCTGTTCGAGGGGAAGATACCGCCCCAGTTCAACGGTGTGCGCGAAAAATTCCTCAACGCCGTCTGCGGCCTCATTCATCCCGGCGTACAGCTCCGGTTCGGCGATTTCAAGGCGGACATCGAATTCGAACGGGCTCAAAAACGGGCGGAACGGGAAAATGAACTCCGCATCGCCAAGCTCCCCCCCAACGAACTGGTCAAGGAATTTCTCTGGCCCAAGGTGGTGGCGATGGGCGTGTTATTCCCGTTGCAGCGCGAGTTTGCCAAGGCGTGGGTGACCGGCGAACAGCAGCTCATCAGCATTAACGCCTTGGGGGGCGTGGTGGTGATACCGTCCGAGGCATACGGGGAATTCGCGTCACTGTTGAGCAAGCACGGGCGTGACGGGGCCAAGCCGGTCGATTTTTTTGACAAGGTGGATTTGGGGGAGATGTACCGCCGCACCGTCAAAATGCGCGATGGCACGGAGGTGAAAGACGTTTTTGGCCTTTATGTGGATACCTTGGAGCCCAAAGCGGCGCGTGAAAGCGCGCTCGACAAAGTGATCAGCAATCCGGCGCATAGCGTTTTTTACATTCTTAACAAATCGAAATCGTACTTCTCCAAGGCGTTCGGCCTAAAATCCCCCGAGGCCATAGACCTGGTGAACCGCTCCATGCTCACCGTACAACAGGAAGCGAAAGAGTTTATATAGCCTGTTTGCCCCGTGCCGCCTGGATATTCGCCCGGCGGGCCGCGCATTTGCGGGGGAGGGCGGTTATTTCCAATCTAAATATGCCCGATTTCCCCGGCGGTGCGTTTTTTGACGTGGGCCACGGCGGCCAGTTTTATTTTGCTGGTCAATATTTGGGTGGCGGTCGCCAATCCCTGGTACATCTTCAGGTCTTCTTTGTCGATGACGTCGAATGCGCCGATCTCCTGCGCGCGCATCCGCTGATTGCTCCCTTTTTGCGCGACGGAACTGACCACGATGACCGGCAGGGGCATGTGCAGCATCAGTTTTTTCAGGAAGGTGACGCCGTCCATTTTCGGCATGATGATGTCGAGCGTCAGCACGTCCGGGTTGATTTCCAGCATCAGGCTGCGGGCTTCGTAGGGATCGCCCGCTTCGCCCACCACGTGGATTTCCGGGTCGGCCGAAATCGCCTTGGTGATGATTTGGCGGATGGTGGGGGAATCGTCCACCACCATGACGCGGATCTTGCGCCCGATCATGTCCTTTTTCTTTTCTTCCAGCTGCTTGGTCATCTCGGATTTTTCGATGAGCCGCATCTCCACGTTGCCCGTGGATGTGTTGAAGAATATTTTGCGGCCGTTCACGCCGCCCGTGTCCATCGTGAGCACCTTGATGCCGTGGCTGGCCAGCATGGCGCGGGCGGTCTCGATGTTCTTCTCGCCAATGCCGACGCCGGCGCTCAAGTGTCCCACCACCGCGCCGCCGCCGTACACCTTGGCCGCGAGGTTTCCTTTGTCGGTGTCGAGCCTCAGCATCATCTCCACCAGCTTGTCGATGGCGTAGTCGCCGTATTTTCCCTTCATCTCCTCGGTTTTCAGGCCGGTGGGGAGCATATAGTGGTTCATGCCGCCCGCTTTGAGCTTGGTGTTATAGAGGCATATGGCCACGCACGACCCAAGCAGGGTGGCGATGACGGCCGGCTGGCGCGATACCGCCATTTCACCGGGAAGGACAAATATCCGTTTTTCTTCCATATCGTTTCGTCTTTTCCTAGTTGGAGGATTGTTCCACGACCCCTTGGATATTCAGGATCATGGCAAGCCTGCTGCCATCATATACTGAAACCCCTTCAAAGGGGGATGGACGGCGCAGCGTTCTCACGCCGAGCGGCTTGTAAATGATCTGCCGTTGGCCGATTACATAATCCACCAAAAAGCAGGCTTTGGTCTTTTTCCGCTGAACCATCACCAAAATCCCGTCTTCGGGATTTTCAGCCTTGCCGTTGATGCCGAACAGGTTGTGCAACCGCACCAGCCGCACAATCTCGCCGCGCCGGTTGATAACCTCGGCGTTTTTCTCAACCGAATAGATGTCCGCCTTATTGGGGCGGAACGATTCAAGAACCGATTCCACCGGGATGAGGAACACGCTTTTTCCAACAGCCACGGCCAGCCCTTTTTGGATGAGGGTGGTCTGGGTGAAGGGAATGGTTATTTTCACCGTCAGCCCTTTGCCGTGCTGGTTGTCCAGCTTTATGGTTCCGCCCATGTCCTGCACTGTCGAGACCACCACGTCCATTCCCACGCCGCGGCCCGATGTCTCGGTCACCTGTTCGGCGCTGCTGAATCCGGGGGCGAATATGTTATCCAGCAGTTCTTTTTCAGGCAGCGCGTTCGCCTCGGCCTGATTCATGAGCCCTTTGGCCACCAGTATGCGGCGGATTTTCGCGGGGTCGATTCCTCGGCCGTCGTCCACAAGGGTGATGGCAAGCATTCCACCTTGGGGGGCGGCGATAAGCCGGATGGTTCCCTCCTCCGGCTTGCCGGCTTTGAGGCGCTCATCGGGGGGTTCAAGCCCGTGGTCGATGCTGTTGCGGATCATGTGAACCAGCACGGTCTCCAGTTTCGCCACGAAACTTTTGTCCACGGCCGTGTCTTCCCCCTCGATGACGAGACGGACGCGCTTGCCCAGCGCCATCTGGGTGTCGCGCACCATGCGGGGAAGGCTTTGGAGCGCTTCGCCAATGGGCACTTTACGGATGTCGTACAGGTCGCGCGAGAGCGTTTCGGAAAGCTCCTGCAGGGAGCTGATGGCATCCTTAAGCGAGTTCATCGTCTGCGCCCTGTTTCCTTCGGCGAACTGGGTTTGCAGATAGTTGAAGAATTCCGAGATGGTCACCAATTCGCCCGCCATGTCGATGGTCTTGTCGAGCGCCCCCTGATCCACCTTTATCTGGCGTGCGCGGATGTGTTCCGCCGTTTCGGCCGCCGCGCCGGTTTGGGGATGCGCGGCGGCTTTCGCCGCCGCTTCCGGCTTGATCTGCGTGAGCATGGCGCGGTACTTGGCCCATGCCTCTTTGGTGATCTGGGCCAGGATGTCGTCGAAACCCGTTTCGTCGTGGTACAGCATTTCCAGATCGTCGCGCAGGTTTTGCAGCAGTTCAAGCGGCGCGGCCTGCCCCTGTTCGCCGTGCTTGGCGATCAGCGTTTCCAATTCGCCGAAAACTATGGCGGAGTAGTTTTCGCTCATTTTGCCGGTTTCCACATCGGCCAGTATCCCCAGCACGCTATAGTACTCGCGTGATACGTCCATCCCTTCGCACAATAGCGGATCCCCCACGCTGGTGCGCCGGTCCGCCAACAGCCTGGGAGCCGTCCGCCGTATCACCCCAAGCAGTTCGCGCATCGGTTCATCGGCCTCCAGGTGTTCTTTGACCTCCGGCCGGTTGAGGAATTTCAGCAGCTCGATCCGGAGGTTTTCGTTTACCCTCTCCTCGCCCCCGGATTCCAGAAGTGCATTGAGCTCGGTGATATATTCTTCCTGTTTCGGCGTGAGCTGTTCTTCCTTCAGCGTGCGGTGCAGCGCCGCGAACATCGCTTTCAGATGATCCATGCCGCGCAGCACGATATTGGTGATTTCGGTATTCACCTCCATCTCCTTGTCGCGGACGCGGCTCATGAGGCTTTCAAGGCAGTGCGCCATCATCTTGATGCCGGTGATGCCGAAGAGGGAGCAGTTGCCCTTGAGCGAGTGCATGCCGCGGAAGATGTTGTCGATTGTTTCCCGGTCGTCGGGATTCTGCTCCAGCCGGAGCAGGTCCTTTTCGAGGCTTTGGAGCGTCTCGGCGGCCTCGGCGAGGAAGTTATTAAAAATTTCCTGCTCGCTTGTTTCTTTCATCACTCTATCTGCTTGTAATTAAGCCCATCCAAGTGAAGCGGGGAAAATCTTCCGCTCTCCGCGTAACTCCACAAACAAGTATACACTATCGGCATTTTCGTCCTCGCATTTTGTAGTGTTTCATTTCAGTTTCCGGATTCTTGCCAAAAGCGGAGAGGCGTATTCGCCGTGTCCCGCGCGGCCCCCTTTCAACTGCCCGGATACTATGGTAGAGTTAGCGAAGCTTTACTAAATAAATATATTTGAAAGATGGAGGCGAGAGCATGAAGGGGAATCTGAAAAGCTGGATGTTTATGTTTGCTGTAGCGGGCGTCATAGCTTTGGCCGCGGCCTGCGGTTCGAAAGGCGATGCCGGCCCGTCCAACTGTCCTTCCGCCGGCACCGGCGATATGAATGCGCCGGCCACCTCCGTGGCCAAATCCGGCACAACCCTCACGTTTACCTGTGCCGACACCGCCACCGTCATTTCAGGCGCCACCACCGTCGCCTCCGGATGTGGCAACACCTACTACTCCGTCAATGGCGCCGCGTGGGTCGCCGGGCTCACCTACGCCGGCACCGCCGGTGAGACGGTCAGGTATTTTTCCTACGACAAAGCCTGCAACCAGGAAAATATCAATACCACCACCATTTAATTATCCCGCGTAAAAAGAAAAAGCGGTTCGCCTTTGGCGAACCGCTTTTTTTTTTCGTTTGAGCGTTACTTGAACCGCCGCTTCAACTCTTCAAACACGGCGTCCGGCGCCACGCCGATATTCGCCAGCGCCACCAGCATATGGAACCAGAGGTCGGCCGCCTCGTACACCGCCTCTTTGGCGTCTTTTTTTTGGCAGGCCATCACGAACTCCGTCCCTTCTTCGCCGATCTTCTTGAGGATGGTGTTTTCCCCCTTGTCGAACAGCTTTGCCACGTAGCTCCCCTCGGGGCGTTCCGTTTTGCGCTGTTGGATGATCTGGTACAGCCGCTCGATGATCCGTTCGTCGGCGGGGGGGGGCGGTTCTTTGACGGCATCGTCCTTTTTCAATTCGGTGAAGAAACAGCTCACCGCGCCGGTGTGGCAGGCGGGGCCGGCCGGCGTGACGCTGACAAGAAGCGTATCCAAATCGCAGTCGTACAGGATTTTTTTCACCTTTTGCACGTTGCCGCTGGTATCCCCTTTTTTCCATATTTCGCCACGCGAGCGGGACCAGAAGTGGGTGTAGCCGGTCTCGCGCGTCAGCCGCAGCGTTTCGGCGTTCATCCATGCCATCATCAACACCGCGCCGGTGGCGTCGTCCCGCACAATGGCGGGGATCAGCCCCCGCCCGTCGAATTTCAGTTCAATACCGCTCATAGCCGCACCTCCACGCCCCGTTCCTTCAGATACTGCTTCGCCTGCGCGATGCTGTATTCCCCAAAATGGAAAATCGAGGCGGCCAGCACCGCGTCCGCCCCGCCGGTGGTGAACCCTTCGTACAGGTGTTCGAGGTTCCCCACGCCCCCCGATGCGATCACCGGGATGTCGACCGCGGTGGCGATCGCGCGGGTCAGTTCGAGGTCGTACCCCATTTTGGTGCCGTCGCGGTCCATGCTGGTGAGCAGGATTTCCCCCGCGCCGTAATCGCGCATTTTTATCGCCCATTTCACGGCGTCGATGCCGGCCGGCTTGCGTCCGCCGTGGGTGAAGACTTCCCAGTGATCCCCCGTCCGCTTGGCGTCTATGGCCACCACGATGCACTGCGTGCCGAAGCGGAACGAGGCGCGGCGGATAAATTCCGGCTCGTTCACGGCGGCGGTGTTGACGGCGACTTTATCGGCCCCCGCCTTGAGGAGGGCGCGGATGTCTTCCTCGGTACGCACGCCGCCGCCCACGGTGAGCGGCATGAAGACTTTGTCGGCGGTACGTTCCACCACGTCGATGAGGGTTTTGCGCCCTTCGTGGCTGGCGGTGATGTCGAGGTACGTCAGCTCGTCGGCCCCCTGCTTGTCGTATGCTTCGGCGACAGCCACCGGGTCGCCCGCATCGCGCAGCGCCACGAAGTTCACCCCTTTCACCACGCGGCCGTCTTTCACGTCGAGGCAGGGGATGATGCGGCGCGTCAGCACGGTCATATTCCCTTTTCAAATTCCCGTATGGCGGCGGCGAGGTCTATGGCGCCGGTGTAGAGCGCCTTGCCGATGATCGCTCCCCACACTTCCGGAATGGCGGCGAGAGCCGCCAGATCGGCGCGGGAGGAGACCCCGCCGCTGGCGACGAGCGGCAGGCGCGAAGCGCGGGCCATCCCGCGGATGGCGTCGATATTCGCCCCTTGCATCATGCCGTCGCGCGCGATGTCGGTGAAAACGATTCCGGCGATGGGCCACATTTCCATCCGCTCCGCCAGTTCCAGGGCGGTGGTGCCGCTGGTGGAGGTCCAGCCGTCGCCGGTGGCCATGCCGTTCTTGGCGTCGATGCCGGCCAGCACTTTTCCCGGGTGGGCGCGCGCGATTTTTTCGGATTCCACGGGGTCTTTCAGCAGCAGGGTGCCGAGCACGATCCGCTCCACTCCCGCGTCGAAATAGTTGTCGGCCGCGGTGCGGCCGCGGATGCCGCCGCCGATCTGGACGGGGCATTTCACGCTTTCGCAGATGCGGCGTATGAGCGGGCCGTTCTTGGGTTTTCCCTCAATTGCGCCGTCAAGATCGACGAGATGGATGACCGAAGCTCCCGCGTTTTCCCATATTTTTGCCTGGGCCACCGGGTCGGTGTTGTACACCGTCTCTTTGTCCATTTCCCCCTGGATCAGGCGGACGCAGCGCCCCCCCTTGATGTCGATGGCCGGAATGATTATCATTGCTCAAGTTTACTTCATTGAAGGTTATTTTTATTCACATTTTCTCATGCGTCCCATAGAATATATTTCAACTCGGCGATGGCGATACGGATTTTTATGGCGGGGGGACGATGACGCTGGAAGACAAACCGCTGATCCTCGTGGTGGACGACGAAGAGAGCAACATCATCGTTTTTAAGCGTCCGCTGGCCAAGGCGGGCTATACCGTGATCGGGGCCTCCGGCGGCGCGGCGGCGCTGGCGGCGGCGGCGCAAAACGACATCGACGTGATTCTGATGGACTGGATGATGCCGGGGATGAGCGGCGTGGAAGCCGCCGCCGCGATAAAGGCCACCGCCAAAGGGCGGCTTATCCCGGTCATCATGGTCACCGCCAAGTCCGGGCAAAGCGACATCAAGGCGGGCCTGGACGCCGGCGCCGACGACTACATCACCAAACCGGTGAAAATGGAGGAGGCGTTGGCCCGCATCCGGAGCGCCCTGCGGCAGCGCGCGCTGGAAAAGGGGCTTCACGAGGCGAACGAACAATTGCTGCGGCTGATGGCGCTCAAGGACGATTTTCTGAATATCGCCTCGCACGACATCCGCACACCGCTCACCGCCATTCTTGGGTTCGCCGATGAGCTCCAGCGTGAGGATACCGGCCCGCTCAACGACACCCAAAAACATCACCTGAATATTATCGTGCGGGCCGGCAAGCGGCAGCTCAAACTGGTGAACGACCTTTTGGACCTCGCCCGTATCGAAACCGGCAAGGACGAGCCGCGCAAAACCCCGGTGGTGATGGACAGCCTGCTGGCGGAGACATGCGAGTCGATGCTCTACACCGCGAAGGAGAAGGAAATCGCCCTTTCATGCGCGAAAGGGTGTCCGGAGGCGCTGATGGCGGACGAAGGGAAAATTTTGCGGGTGCTCTCCAATCTCGCCGGCAACGCCATAAAATTCACCCCGAAGGGAGGCGCCGTGGCGGTCTCGTGCAAGGCGGAAGCGGGGGAGTGCATCGTCACCGTGGCCGACAGCGGCGTCGGCATCCCCCCGGAAGAGTTGCCGAAGCTTTTTGGGAAATTCGCCAAGCTTTCATCCCGGCCCACGGCGGGGGAGCATGGATCCGGCCTGGGGCTTTCCATCACAAAGCACATTATCGAGATGCACGGCGGGCGGATATGGGCCGAAAGCGCGCCGGGGCGGGGGACAAGCCTCCATTTCGCGCTTCCCTTGGGGCGCTAATCCGGATTCCGAAGCTTCCTCCCCTCATTTGAGGGGAGGATTGAGGGAGCGGCGGAATAAATATGCGGCGGCGAAGCATCGCGGAGCCAGCCGAGCACGAACCGCTGCGGAAACCCGCTATAGCGGGAGGTGGGGTTAAAGTAATAGCCGTTGTCCTGATAAAAATTGAGGTCCGGAATTGAAATGACCAAACCGGGCTGGAAGTCCGCTTCAAGGGGATTTGGCTATTTCCCCCGGTTTTTTTGGTAGATACGGTCTTGCGCGTCAAGCGGTTTTCATGTGCAATTTCGGGTTAAAGGCGGTTTTGTTTTTAAGTATGCCGTAGGCGATGTGCAGCAGTTTCCGCATGACGGCGATAAGGGCCACTTTTTTCGGTTTTCCCG
>JACRGQ010000019.1 GCA_016217735.1 Nitrospinota bacterium | reverse complement strand
CGGCGCGGTTCTCGGCGGCTGCCGGTTCTTCAGCGCCTACCCGATCACCCCGGCCACCGAAATAGCCAACTACATGGCGCAATGGCTGCCAAAGCTGGATGGCACGCTGGTGCAGGCCGAAGACGAAATCGCCTCGCTGGCAAACGTGCTGGGCGCATCCTACGCGGGGGCCAGGGCAATGACCTCCACCTCCGGCCCCGGCCTTTCGCTGATGCAAGAGCTTATCGGCCTCGCCTCGATGGCCGAGCTTCCGCTGGTCATCGTCGACGTGCAACGCGGCGGCCCCTCCACCGGCATGCCGACCAAGCACGAACAATCCGACCTGTTCATGGCCTGCCACGGCGGCCACGGCGACGCGCCACGCATCGTGCTCTCGCCCGAAAACGTGGCGGACATCATCAACCTCACCGCCGAGGCGTTCAACCTGGCCGAGGAATACCAGATGCCGGTTTTGGTTCTTTCGGACGGTTCCCTCGGCTTCCGCACCGAATCGATCACGCGGCCCGATCCCAAATCGTTCAAGCATGTCACCCGCGCCCGCTACACCGGCGGCGCGGGGTTCAAGCGGTATGAGGTCACCCCGACCGGCGTTTCGCCGATGTCGTTGCCGGGTGACGACGTGGCGGGGGCCTACATCGCCACGGGACTCGAGCACAACGAATCCTCCAACCCCAACTTCACCCCCGAGAACCGCGTGAAGCACTGCGACAAGCGCTTCGCCAAGCTGAAGACACTCGTGGACAAATACCACGCGCCGGAACTTCAAGGTGATGGCAACGCCGATGTCGGCGTCATCTCATTCGGCAGCACCATGGGCGTCACCCGCGAAGCGGTGACGCTGGCCCGCGCCGCCGGGCTGAAGGTTAAAGCGATGCACCCGCGCTTGATCTGGCCGATGCAGGTGGAGCATATAAAGGCATTTGCCGCCACCTGCAAGACGATACTGGTTCCCGAGTGCAACGCGCAGGGGCAACTCGCCGAGCTGCTCCGCGGCCAGACCGGCATCAATCCGGTAAGCTACCGGTTGTACAACGGCCTGCCGTTCTCACCCCAACAACTGCTTGCTAAAATCAAGGAGGTAATGTGATGGCTGCCACCACTGAAGCCCTGAAAGCGAAAGATTACCGCAGCGATATACGCGCCGTCTGGTGCCCCGGCTGCGGCGACTACGGCGTGCTCAACTCGGTGCAAAACGCCTTCGCGGCGCACCAGCTGCCGCTGAACAGCACCGTCTGCGTCTCCGGCATCGGCTGCTCCAGCCGCCTTCCGTACTTCCTCAAGACCTACGGCTTCCACTCCGCCCATGGCCGCTCGTTGCCGGTCGCGGCCGGCGTAAAGCTGGCCCGGCCCGACCTCGAAGTGGTGGTGTTCGGCGGCGACGGCGACCTGTTCTCCATCGGCGGCGGGCATTTCCCGCACATCGCCCGCAAGAACATGGATCTCACGCTGGTGATGATGGACAACCACATTTACGGGCTGACCAAGGGGCAGTCCTCGCCCACCTCGACCCCCGGCTCCCTCGGCACGATCACTCCTTACGGCGTACCCGATACCAACAACGTAAATCCGCTGGCCTACGCGCTGACCTACGGCGCGACCTTCGTGGCGCAGGGCTTCTCCGGAAAACCGAAACAGATGGACGCCATCATTCAGGAAGCGCTCAACCACGAGGGCTTTTCGTTCGTGAACGTGATGTCCCCCTGCCTCACCTTCAACAAAGTGGATACCACCGACTTCTTCAAAGCGGCGTTCACCGACCTGCCCGAGGATCACGACAAAGGCAACCTGGTGGCGGCGCTCGACAAGGCCTTCAACCCGCCCGCGGGCAAAGTATACAGCGGCATCTTCTTCCAAACGCGCAAGCCCACCATGGTGGAAAACCTGCGCGCCATCAACAAAAAACAGAAAGCGGATAAAAACATGGATATCAACATAGCGGTGGATTGGTTCAAACCATGAGCAAGCAACTGACCTTGGGCCTCATCAAGCCGGACGCGCTGGAGCGCGGCAAACAGGGGGCGATCATCGACCGCATCCTCTCGAAGGGTTTCAAGATCGTGGCGATGAAGCAGATCCGCCTCACCAAGGCGCAGGCCGAGGCGTTCTACGCCGAACACGCGGCGCGGCCGTTCTTCGCGTCGCTCACCGGCTATATGGTGACCGGCCCGATCATCGCGCTGGCGCTGGAAAAGGAAAACGCCATCGCCGATTGGCGCACGCTGATGGGGGCCACCAACCCCGAAAAGGCCGACGCCGGCACCATCCGCAAGGATTTCGCCGTCGATCTGGAAAAAAACTCGGTGCATGGCTCGGACAGCGAAACGTCGGCCGCGCGCGAAGTCCCCTTCTTCTTCAACGCGCTCGAATACTGATACCGTTCCAATACATCCCGGGTTCCGCAAGAACCCGGGATTTTTTTTGCCCGTATCCCCACCCCCTGTATCTTCCCGGGGCTTTGAAAATATTTTCGGGTTCCCGCTCCCCGCCTACGCGGGGACAAGCTTCGCGGGAATGCCAAAAAAAGGGATCAGGAGACGATTCTTCGGACGCGCGCGACAAGGGCTTCCGCCTGCAGCGTCTTTTTAATGAAGTCGGACGCGCCGAGCCGGAACGCCCCCTCCGCGATATCGGCATCGATGTTTCCGGTGATGACGATCGCGGGAATCATGGCGATATTCGGATTGTCCGATTTGCGCCGCAAGACCTCAAGCCCCCCGATATCCGGCAGGTTGACATCGATAAGAACCAGATGGGGAAGCTCTTTTTCCATCAGCCGCAATGCTTCCTCCCCGCCGGCCGCGTCAATCACCTCGATGCCGATACTTTTAAGAAGCATGCGGGCAAGCCCCATGTCGGCATCGGCGTTTTCCACCACCAGCGCTTTCGGCACGGCATGCGGAAAGCTGATCACCGCCGTGGTGCCGTTGCCCGGCGCCGATTCGATGCGGAGGGAACCTCCCTGCCCTTTCATCAGTTCATTGCACAGTGGAAGCCCAAGGCCGGTGCCGATCTCCCCTTCCGTGCCGTTGGTGGATTTTGACGCGTCATATTTGAAAAGCATGGCCAGATGATCCGGCGCTATGCCGGTTCCCGTATCCGCGACGAAAAGGGAGGCGGGTTCGCCGGCCCCTTTGCCGATGGTGATGGAATCCCCTTTTTTGGAAAACTTGATGGCGTTCGAGATGAGGTTCGCCAACACCTCGTGAGTCAGTTTCATGTCGCAATAGAGGCGGGTATGGGGCGGGACGGCATTGAGCACGATTATCTGTTTGCGCGCGGCGGGGCCGGTTTCCATGTCAATCGCGTATTGAACCAGGTGGCGCGCGTCGACAAACGCGGGACGGGGGCAGATGGCGCCCGATTTTATGCGGCTCAAATCCAGCAGGCCGCGGACGGTTTGAAGCATATTCTCGTTTGAGTTGATGACCAGCGTCAGGGCCGGGTCATCGGCGAAGGCCGATCCCTCATCCTTGAGGCGGGAACGGAGGTTCTTCAAGGCGAGGATGTTGTGGCCGAGGGGGCTTTTCAGGTCATGCGCCACCAGCGAAACAAATTTCTCTTCCAGCCGCATGGCGGCCTCCGCCTCCTCCTTCGCCGCTTTCAGCTTCTCCTCCGCCGCTTTGCGTTCGGTGATGTCTTCCACCAGGCCGAACAGCACAACCGGCTCATTCCGCTCGTTGCATTCCGTCCTGCCATGCGCCTTAACCCAGCGCATGGTTCCGTCCTTGCGCTGGATGCGGTATTCGTAATCCCAATCCTCGCACGTTGAAAGCGCCTCTTTGAATTTTTCATCAACCAGCGGGCGATCTTCCGGCAACGCATGATTAAGAAATGTTTCGTAAGTCCACTCCGGCAAGGCAGTTTCGTATCCAAAAATCCGGTTACAGCGCAACGAGCTCCAGACCATGCCCGTGGCCACATTCAGTTCCCACACGCCCAATTTGCCGGCATGGGCGGAAAAACTCAGCCGCTGCTCGCCTGTCCGCAGCGCTTCTTCCATCCGCTTGCGCTCGGTGATGTCCTGCACCACGCCAAACAGTTTTTTCACGCCGCTATCCGGCTGCTCGAACGATGTGATGGTGCCGGTGAGGAAAACAACGCCCCGCCCGGGAACGGTCGCATCGAAATCGTAGGAGAACACCGTCCCTTCCGCCAGGGCGCGGGCCATATGGCCGCGCAGCTTGCCCCACTGTTCCGGGGTAAAATACCCCTCTTCTTCCTTCGATGATGGCGGCCCCCGGAGGGGATCCCGCGCGAAGATTTCGTACATGGTGCTGGACCACTCGGTGCGGTTGGTGGCCGGATCATATTCCCAGTGGCCCATGCGGCCAAGGGCCAATGCTTCGATAAGCTTGAGATCGCCGACGGCCAGCAGCGCCTTCTCCCCCCCGGCTGACGCGCCGATGCCGACGATGGGGAAGCTGGCGCCGTCTTGTCCTGCCGTCTCTTGCGCCGAGGCAGGCTTTGAAGCGGGGACGGCTTTCCCGGCTTCTTTTTCCTTGTCCCTTTTTCTTTTCAAAGCTGCAAATTCATTGGCAAAAGAATAGCTGTCCACATTGCTCTCCCCTCAAATTGCCATTGATTCTAACACAATAGGTGAAATATCCGGCTGTTATCCCTGTGCCAAAGGGGAAGCATCTCTTTCCGGAAAGAGGTTTTTGACCACGAATAGCACGAATGACGCGAATGGGGAGGACGGGATGCGGGAAAAAATAAGTTTTGATTATTCGTGTCCTTCGTGGTTTATTTCCCTTCCGGAGACTCCCGCCGGGGGAATGAAGAAAGGGATGCTTCGCCGCTCCGCTCCCCCAAATGACGGCGCGCGGTTATTTCACGCCGATGATGAAGTAGTGCAGGGGGAGCACTTCGTTGTGCGTCACCCAGGCGAAACCCGCCTCTTTGAGATGCCCTTCAATGTCGGCGGCGGCGACGCGCAGTTCCGGCGGCGGCCCCATCTCCATCGGCTCCTTCTTCCAGTCGATGATGGCGATCTTGGCGCCGTCCTTCATGATGCGGAGGCATTCGGCCAAACTGGCAACCGGGTGGTGCAGCTCGTGGTGGAGGTTCTGCATCAGCACGCCGTCGGCTATGGCGTCCGGCAGCGGGATGTTTACCTCCTCCATTTTAACCAGATGGATGTTTTTCACCCCGGCGGCGTCCGATTCGGCCCGGAGGATATCGAGCATCTCCTGCGCGAGGTCGCATGCGTAGACTTTCCCCCTGGGCATTTTCCGCGCAAAGGGAACCGCGGCGAAGCCGATGCCCGCGCCGATGTCCACGAACACCTCGGGGTTGTCCAGCGCCATCTGTTCCCAAATGACTTCGGGGTTTTCCCGTTGCAGCCGCTCCGGACGGCGCAGTTTGTCCACATCACGCAAGTCGAATTTTCTTAGCAGGCCCATGCGCCACCTCCGGATGATCGGCCACTTTGTTCAATGCGCCACTTAAATTTTGCGCCAATGCGCGGAACACATCGCCGCCGCGTAACGCGCTTTACATTTCACGGTTATTTTACTACCTTAATCGATATATCCATAAATTCGCGGGATGGGAGATGTATGGCCGTTTCAGTGAACGTGACGCCGGAGGGATTCCGCGTTTTTCGCGTGCGGGGAAAGTTGATGGCCGACTCCCTGGAAGAACTGAAATCCGCGCTGGATGCCGCGGGCGAGAGGGCGTGTGCGGTGGTGAACCTCAAGGGGGCGCACATGGCCGATTCGGTGGCGGTGGGATACCTGGTGCGCCGCCACGGCATTCTCAAGCGCGGCGGCGGGGCGCTGGCGCTCTGCTGCCTGCACCCCACGGTGCTGAAGCTGCTGGCGATGGCCGGCCTTGGCAATCACTTTACCGTCCATGAACGGGAAGAGGATGCGGTGGAAGCGTTGAAAACGGCTTTCCCCGGTTTGATTCAACCGCCAAAAAAACGGGGCCGAAAGCCGAAGGAAAAAAGCTGAAGAGGATATTGGCCCCCAGGGCCGATGACGGAGGAGTGTCAGTCCCACCGAGAGATATTTACCGCCGCAGCCAGCGCTTGCAGATATTCGCCACGATATCGGGATCCATCTGCGCCAGTTGCTTGATGGTGGCGATGGTTCGCGGAAGTTCCGGCGGCAGCGGATAGGGGGGTTCTTTCCCGGCCGCCTCCGCCTTTGCCGTTCCCGCCGCGGGTTGCGGCGCCGGTTTTTTTTGCGGCGGCGCTTCTTCGGCGCGCGTCACATAAAAATAGACCGCCACCGAAGCCGCCAGCGCCAGTACCAGCAGCAGCGCGAGCGCGTAGATGTATTCCACGCTACCCCCGCGGGTGCGCTTTGGCGTGGATTCCGGCCAGCCGCGTCCGGTTGATGTGGGTGTATATCTGCGTGGTGGTCATGCTGCTGTGCCCCAGCATCATCTGCACGGCGCGCAGGTCGGCTCCGTGCTCCAGCAGGTGCGTGGCGAATGAGTGGCGCAGCACATGGGGCGATATCCGCGCGGGGATGCCGGCCTTCCCGGCGTACTTTTTTATGAGTTGCCAGAACATCTGGCGCGTCATCGGCTTTCCCAGCCTGGTGAGGAAGAGCGCCCCGGGGTTCGTCTTTTTGATATAGAGCGGCCGCGCCTTTTCGCAATACCGTTTCACCACATCCAGCGCCCGCTCGCCGATGGGAATGATCCGCTCCTTCGCCCCTTTCCCCATCGTCATGATGTAGCCGCCGGTCATGTTGAGGTCGGCGCTCTTCACGTTCACCAGTTCCGATACGCGCATGCCGGTGCTGTAGAGCAGTTCCAGCATGGCGGCGTCGCGCAAGCCCTCCTTCGCGTCCTGGTCGGGCTGCTCCAGCAGGGCGTCCACTTGCCTGCTGTTCAGCACTTTTGGCAGGTGCTTGGCCGCGCCGGGGTTTTCCATGTTTTGCGTCGGGTCGGCGTTCACATGCTTCTGCGCCACGAGATGGCGGTAGAACATCCGCAGGGCCGAGAGCTTCCGCCCGCGCGAGCGGGCCGCGATCTTGTTATCGAGCAGCGTTTTGAAGTAGCCCACCAGTTCGGCGGCGGTGATTTGCTCCAGCCCCGGGGCCGAAGGTGATTTGAAGTGCGCCAGAAACTCCGCCACGTCGCGGCCGTAGGCATCGACGGTGTTTTCCGAAAGGTTCCGCTCGACGGTGAGGTGTTCCAGCCACTCGTCCAGCAGGGGGTGGGTCATGCGAAGCCTTCGGTCTGCCGCAGGAACGGGTTGTGCCGCTTTTCGTCGCCGATGGTGCTGGTTTCGCCGTGGCCGGGGTACACGATAACCTCATCCGGCAGGACGAGCAGTTTTTGGCGGATGGAGTCGATCAACAGATCGTGATCGCCGCCGGTGAGATCGCTGCGCCCGATGGAGCCTTGAAAAAGCGTATCGCCGGTGAGAAGATGCTTGCCATTCGCCAGCAGGCAGATGCCGCCGGGGGAGTGGCCGGGGGTGTGGATCACCTGTATCATGAAGTCGCCGCACAAAGAGATCATCTCGCCGTCCTCCACCGCCCCGTCGGCCTTCGGCATCGCCTTCACCCCGTAGTAGCGCCCCAACTGAATCATCCCTTCGTCGTACGCCATCCACTCGTCATCCTTGTGGCAGAGGAACGGTATCTCGTAGTGGGCCGTCAGCGCCGCCACCGCGCCGGTGTGATCGGGATGGCAGTGGGTGTTCACGATCAGCTTCGGTTTCAGCTCGCGGCTGTTGAGGAAGTCGATGATGCGGCGGCTGCTGTCGCCCGGATCGACGATGATGGCGGCTTTGTGGCGTTCGCAATAGAGTATGTGGCAGTTCACGTCTATCGGCCCGACGGTGATAATTTCAATCTTCAATCCGTTTCCCCCGTATTTTTAACGCCTATTTTATACCACTTTGCGCCGCATTGGAGCGGGGGATGCGCGAACGGGACGGGATGACGTAGAATAAAGAAAGGTGGTAATGCCTTGCTCCTCAACCGGTATGGCCGGAAAGGAATTTTATGGTGATGGCGCCGGTCGAAAGCGACGTCCTTGTTGTCGTGGACGTGCAGAACGATTTTTGCCCCGGCGGGGCGCTTGCCGTGCCGGAGGGGGACGCGGTCGTGCCGGTCATCAACCGGCTGGCGGGATGGTTCCCGCGCGTCATCGCCACGCAGGACTGGCACCCGGCGGGCCACCGCTCGTTCGCCTCGGCGCATCCCGGAAAAAAACCGTTCGATACGGCGGAGCTTCCATACGGCGTTCAGGTTCTATGGCCCGATCACTGCGTGCAGGGAACGCGCGGCGCGGAGTTTCATCCCGCGTTGGCCATCACCCGCTGCGAACTTATCCTGCGCAAGGGATTCCGGGAACGCATAGACAGCTACTCCGCGTTTTTTGAAAATGACCGCACAACCCCCACCGGACTTGACGGCTATCTCCGCGCGCGCGGTTTCAGGCGGATTTTCCTCGCGGGGCTGGCGACCGATTTCTGCGTCTCGTACAGCGCCATCGATGCGCGCCGCGCCGGTTTTGAAACCTTCGTCATCGAAGACGCCTGCCGCGGCATAGCTGTGAACGGCTCGGTGGCCGCGGCATGGGCCGGCATGGAAAAGGCGGGGGTGCGCCGCATCGCATCCGCCGATATCGCGGCGGCGGCACGATGAACGCTCCGCATTCCGGCCTGTTCACCGACTTTTACCATCTCACGATGGCGCAGGGATATTTTGCCCAAAAGCTGGCGGGGCGGCGCGCATCGTTCGACCTGTTCTTCCGCACGCAACCGTTTAACGGCGGGTTCTCAATCGCGGCGGGGCTGGACGGCGCGCTCGATTTTTTGGAGAACCTCCGCTTCGGCGGGGACGACATCGCATACCTGAAAGAACGGAAGGTTTTCACGGACGAATTTTTGGATCACCTGCGCGGCTTTCGTTTCACCGGCGAAGTCCATGCCGTGCCGGAGGGATCGCCGGTATTTCCGATGGCCCCGCTGCTGCGGGTCGGCGGTCCGCTGGAGCAGTGCCAGATCGTGGAATCGCCGCTGTTGAACATCGTCAATTTCCAATCGCTCATCGCCACAAAGGCGGCCCGCATATCGCTGGAGGCGGGGCGCGACAACGTGCTGGAATTCGGCATGCGCCGCGCGCAGGGGCCCAACGGCGCGCTGGCCGCGTCCCGCGCCGCATACATCGGCGGCTGCGCCGCCACCTCCTGCGTGCTGGCGGGAAAAATCCACGGCATCCCGGTGAGCGGCACGCACGCCCACAGTTGGGTGATGGCGTTCCCGGACGAACTGGCCGCCTTCCGCGCTTTCGCCGGTTTGTATCCCGATAGCTGCATCCTGCTGGTGGATACCTACGACACGCTGAAGAGCGGCATTCCGAACGCCATCGCCGTGGGGCGCGAACTGGCGGCGAAAGGGAGCCGGTTGCGCGGCGTCCGGCTTGACAGCGGCGATCTGGCCTATCTAAGCGTCGAAGCGCGGAAGATGCTCGACGCGGCGGGCCTCGATTATGTGAAGATCGTGGCGAGCGGCGAGCTTGACGAGCGGATCATACACGACCTCAAATCGCAGGGCGCGAAGATAGACATCTTCGGCGTCGGCACCAAGCTGGTCACCGCAGAGGGAAGCCCCTCGTTCAGCGGCATTTACAAGCTGGCGGCGGTGGAGGCGGAGGGCGGCGCGATGGCGATGAAAATAAAGCTGAGCGAGAACATCGGCAAGTCGACGCTTCCCGGCGTCAAGCAGGTGTGGCGGCTCTTTGACCGCGATGGCGGGATGATGGCCGACCTCATCGACTTCGAGGGGGAGCGGCACGATTTCACGCAAGGAGTGTGGGGGTATCACCCCTTCCTGGAATACGAGCGGAAGTTTTATGCCGATATCGCCGCCGCCGTGCCGCTGCTGAAGCTGGTGATGATGGACGGCAAGCGCCTTGCGCCGCCGCGGCCATTGGCGGAGATTCGCGCCGCCTGCCGCGCCGGGCTGGAAACGCTGCATCCCACCATGCGCCGCCTGCTGAATCCGCACATCTATAAGGTTTCGCTGGGGCAGTCGCTCTTCGAGGCGACGCGCCGTCTGCGGATGCGGGAGAATCCGTGAGGGAGGGCTTGCGCCTGCCGGTTAACCCTTTTCATCAAATAAATGATCCCTCCCCTTTGCAAGGGGAGGTGCAGGAGGGGTTGGGGCATTTTGCACCAAGCCTGTTTTATCGGAACAACGGCTATTACTTTAACCCCACCTGAATCCTCCCCTCAAGTGAGGGGAGGAAACTTCGGGATCGAGGATAAAGCGGTATCAGTTCAGGCATGTTTGCGGCGGGCCAGCAGCGCGATGGCGACGGTGGAAAACGCCAGCGTCAGCCACGGCAGCACGTCGCCGGTCTTGGCGTAGAGCGTCGGCACCGCTTGCGCGGGAACGGCGGCCACCATCACGCCGTCCCCTTCGCCGAAATAACGCATGCTGCCCAACTCCCTGCCGTACTGGTCGGTGGCAAGCGATGTGGCGGCGCGCACCGAACGAACCATTGACACCCCTGCCGCCACGGCATTGACCCGCGCCATGCGGGAATGGATCGGGTCTATCCCCCTCCAATCGGAGGAAGGGAGCAGCACCAGCCCCGCGCCGTCACGCGCGTTGTCGAGCGCGATGCGGGGAAAATCGAAATCGTAGCAGATGGCGCCGCCCAGCGCGCCGCCGGGGATCGGGACAACCTTCGCGTGCTTCGTTCCGGCATCATGCCCATCGCCGGGAACCGGGTGGCGCTTGAAATATTCGTCCGCCACCGTGCCGTCCGGCAGGATCATCCGGTACTTGTTTTCCCAGTGGAAAGGATCGGCGGAAAGGAGCACACCGTATGCCATGACGAGGATTATCCCTTTATCTTTCGCCATCGCCTGTCCGCGCGCGGTAAAGGCGGCCTCATCGGCGGGAGCCATTATCGTCGCCGCCTCGTTCCACACAACCGTCTTGGCTCCCAAGGCGGCGGCCTTTTCGGTGCGGGCAAAAAACTCGCCGTCGTATTTCCGCAAAGCGGAAATATCGTTTTTCGCCGCCATGACTTCTTTCGCCCCCAAGGGGGAAGAGACGGCCGCCACGCGCATCGGAACGCCGGGGGCGTCTTGCGACAGCCGCAACTGGCCATATACCAGCGCGGCTGTGGTCAACGCCGCAAACAGCAGAAAGTCCCGCTTCACGGCGCGCGGCCCAACCGTATATGCCGCCGCCGCCAACGATGAACCTAGCCCAACAAGAAATGAAACACCGGTAATGCCGGTGAGCGAGGCAAGCTGGATAAGAGGCAGGTTGTCCAACTGCGTATAGGCCAGCGCCCCCCACGAGCCGCCATCGGTAAAGGAATATTGCAGCCAC
Source organism: Nitrospinota bacterium (assembly GCA_016217735.1). Classification (NCBI taxonomy): domain Bacteria; kingdom Pseudomonadati; phylum Nitrospinota; species Nitrospinota bacterium. Next base: position 2,829 of record JACRGQ010000019.1, on the reverse strand, counting down.
TCCATCGTTACCGCCAACGCGGGGAAAAGGTAAATGCCCCAGCGCAGGCCCAGCCGCCGGTGGGCCGCCGCCGCCAGCGAGATGGTGGCGAAGCAAAAGACGGCGCCCGGTATGGAGAACATCGGCGCCATGAACCAGGGAACCTGATCGGTAACGATCTTGCCCACCGTGAGGGTCATGGCCACGGCTATCACCGCGAAGAGCCGGAGGTGGCGCTTCAGTCCCCCTTCCGTATACATCGCGGCCAAAAACGGCGCGAAGGCTATCCAGCCCAACTCCGCCACGCCGAAACGCATCGATGAAAGGAATAACAGCGCGCTCCCCGCCGCCATGAACGGCCAGAAAGGGGGCGCGGAATTATTTTTTTCCGCCTGTTCCGGCGCGGGGAGTGGAAAAGTATCGCGAGTCGTTTGCATTTTCATGATAAATCCTCCTCTAACGTCGCGCGTGCTCCCGCCCAAAGCAGGCGCAATTGATGCCGGTAGGCGGCGGCATAGTTTTGTGCTCCTGCCAAGCCCAGGGTTACCGGCACACCTTGGAAAATAACGGCGAGGGCCAGAACCATTTCTTGCACATTCGTGCCGGGGGGAAGTTCCCCTTTCCTTATCGCCGTTTCAATGTGGCCGGGGAACAGCGACAGCAATCCCATCTCGGCCAGACCTTCAAAGTCGTCAATGTCCGGAAAGCGCAGCCGCTTTTCGGCCCCGGTCAGCGGCGCTATTGCCGACGTATCCTTTTCCCGCCGCCGCGCGAGGAAGGAAACAATCTCGCCCATGATTTCGGGACTTTTCCCGCACTGCCGGGCGGTGTATTGAAAAATAGATTCTATCGCCTTCACCCCCCCCGCCTCCTTTTCGATGCCGCGCGCATGGTGGGAAACCTCGATGCTCCAAAGCTGGATGAAGTAAAACAGCAGATCGCTCTTTTTGCCGAAGTAGTTAAAAAAGGTGGCATATGAAACCTCGGCGGCGGCGCATATTTCACCAAGCGTGATCTCGTCAAACGGCTTTCCGGGAAGCTGCGCGAGCGCGGCATCCAGAAGCGCAAGTTTCGTTCTTGCGAACTTGATTTCCCTGAGAGACAACTCTTTCTTCTTCATGGCCATATTATTAGGCATTAGTATATATTTTGTCAATAGTATATTTTTAGATAAAATGCTTTATTTATTAATGTGTTATTGTATGTTGCCTGGCGGCGCACGATAATTTTTCCCGTTATTTTGCCTCCAGAATGGAATTTAGCTGCGGAGAAATCCATTTTCCTGGCCGGATTTTATTTGCGTGGCGATGTGATAGCATGAAGTATCCATAGACGGGGGGATAAAATATGTGCCTTGCGGTTCCGATGGAGTTGGTTGAGAAAAGCGAATTTCGCGGCGTGGCGCGCCTCGGCGGCGTGAGCCGCGACGTGAACCTGATGCTGGTGCCGGAAGCGGGCGTGGGGGATTACGTCATCATCCACGCGGGCTGCGCCATATCGGTGCTGAGCCGGGAAGAGGCGCAACGAACGCTTGACCTGCTGGGCGAAATCGAGGGGATCGGCGATTTGGGCGGGAAGCCCGCATGAAATATCTTAGCGAGTTCCGCGACGGCGCGCTGGCGAAGAAAGTGGCGGACGCCATCCACGCCGAATCCAAAACGCCGCTCCGCATCATGGAGTTCTGCGGCGGCCACACCATCACGCTGGTGAAATACGGCATCCCGCAAATGCTGCCGGAGCAGATCGAGATGATCTCCGGCCCCGGCTGCCCCGTCTGCGTCACCACCAAAAAAGAGATCGACGCCGCCATCGAGATCGCGCGGCGGCCCGATGCGGTGCTGGCCAGCTTTGGCGACATGATACGCGTGCCCGGCACCCGCGAAAGCCTGCAACAGGCGAAATCGAAGGGAGCCAACGTGGCCGTGGTCTACTCGCCGGACGACGCGGTGAAGCTGGCGCTGGAGCAGCCCGCCAAAAAAGTGGTCTTCTTCGCCGTGGGGTTCGAGACCACCGCGCCGGTCACCGCCGCCGCCATCAGCTACGCGCGGGCGGCGAAGGCGGATAATTTTTTCATCTACTCGGCGCACAAGACAACCCCCGCGATACTGGCGGCGCTGCTGGACGGCGAAGTGCGGCTGGATGCCTTCATTTGCCCCGGCCACGTCACCACCATCACCGGCGCGGACATCTACAAGCCGCTCACCGGCGCCGGGAAGCCGTGCATCGTTTCCGGTTTCGAGCCGGTCGATATATTGCGGTCCGTACTCATGATCGTGCGGCAGGCAAACCGCGGCGTGGCGGAGACCGAAATTGAATACACCCGCGTGGCGACCTGGGCGGGCAACGCCCACGCCCAAAAGCTGCTGGCGGATATTTTCGAGCCGTGCGACGCGGTCTGGCGCGGCATCGGGCCGGTGCCGATGAGCGGCCTCACCTGCAAAGGGGCGTATGCGCGGTACAACGCCGCGCGCGAGTTCGGCATCAGCTTCGACGGCGACGAGAAAGAGACCCCCGGCTGCATCTGCGGCTCCATCCTGCGCGGCATGAAAAAGCCCGCCGACTGCAAGCTCTTCCGCAGGGCATGCAATCCGGAAAACCCCATCGGGGCCTGCATGGTGTCGGACGAGGGAACCTGCTCCGTTTACTACCGCTTCGGCGGATCGCACGCGGAGGCGGCGCATGCCAAAGTCTGAAGTGGTGACGCTGGCCCACGGCGGCGGCGGAACGGCCAGCGCCGAACTGGTGGCGCGGGTTTTCCTGCCGCACTTTGAAAACGAATTTTTACTGTCGCTCTCCGATGGCGCGCTGCTGCCCCCCATCGCCGGGCGGATCGCCGTCTCCACCGATTCG